>NZ_JBVHMR010000002.1:91179-354052 GCF_055558375.1 Streptomyces sp. NPDC025793
TACCGCGAGGCGATGCTGAAACAGGGCAAGTCCCTCATCCGCGTCACCCCCGACCGCTGGGGCCCGGTGGCGACCGGGGGGTTTCCGGCGCGGCTGGCCGGTGAGGGGTGAGGAGGGGGGTCAGCCGCGGCTGACCATCGCCTCGATGCCCGCGATCAGCAGGTCCAGGGCGAAGGTGAAGTCGCGGTCCAGCATCTCGGCGACCGTGTCACCGCCGCGGGCCGCCACGAGGTCCCTGGACTCCTCGATGGCCCCGGCGGTCTCCGGGGTCTCGGCCACCATGGCCATGGCCTGCTGGTAGTACTCGTCGGCGGTCAGCCCGGAGTCCGCGATCCGGGCGCCGAAATGGCTCTCGATCGTGCCGTAGCCGTAGACGAACTGGAAGACCGCCGAGATCGCCCCCATCACCCCGTGCGCGGGCAGCCCGGCCCGGCGCACGACCCGCTGGACCACGCGGGAGAAGGTCAGCGAGTTCGGGCCGATGTTGAGGTAGCTCCCCGCCAGCGGCGACAGCCAGGGGTGCCGTACCAGCAGCGCCCGGTACTCGGCGGCCAGCGCGCGCAGCTGCTCGCGCCAGTCCTCACCCCCGGCGTCCGGATCGGGCAGCGGCAGCTCCCCGAAGGCGGCGTCCAGAGCGAGTTCGAGCAGGTCGTCCTTGGTGTCGACGTACCAGTACAGGGACATCGCGGTGACGTTCAGCTCGGCGGCCAGCCGGCGCATCGAGAACTTCGCCAGCCCTTCGGCGTCCAGCAGCCGTACGGACGCGTCGGTGATCCTCTTGCGGTCCAGCCCCGAGGGCTGGCCGCCGCGTCCGCTGCGCTGTGCCTTCTCCCCCTGGAACCACACACTGCCCCGCGCCGACCGCGCACCCTGCTCCACCATCGGCGCCTCTCCCTCCGCGGACTCCGGCCAAGTGGTCCAACTTTAGGGGCGCGGCCTACGCCGCCGCCCGCTCCGCCCTGCGCAGCAGCCCCGCCGCCACGAACCCCCCGACGAGCACGGCCACCGCGCCCACCAGCTGGCCGGCGCCCAGACCGGCGGACAAGGACGCCCCCGACGCGACGGAGGAGCTGAGGACGGCGCCCAGAACGGCCACACCGAGACCGTTGCCGAACTCGGCGAGGGTGCCGTTGATCCCGGCCCCCACGCCCGCCTTCTCCGGCGGGATCGCGCTCATGATGGCGTGGGCCATCGCCGGGTTGGCGACCGCGCAGCCCGCGCCGATCAGCAGCAGGCCCAGCAGCGTACCGGCATAGCCGTTCGTGTCGATCTCGGCGATGGTCACCAGTCCCGCCGACATCAGCACCATGCCGAGCGCGATCGACACCGGCGTGCCGAGCCTCGTGGACCACTTCGCCGCGACACCGGTGAAGTTGAGCAGCACGACCGCCAGCGCCAGCGGAGCGGTGCGCAGCCCGGCCTCCAACGGCTCGTAGCCGAGCACGAACTGCAGGTGCTGGGTGAGCAGGAACAGCGAACCGGTCATGCCGAAGCTGAGGAGCACGGCCCCCGCGACCGCACCCGTGAACCGGCGGTCGCGGAAGAAGTGCAGGTCGAGCATCGGCTCCTCGGCCCTGCTCTCCCACCGGGCGAAGGCCCCGAGCACCAGCACCGCCACGGCCGCCGTGGCGAGCACGCGCGGCGAGGTCCAGCCGTGGAGCGGGCCGGAGATGATCGCGAAGACGACCGCGGCCATGCCGACGGTGGACAGCAGCGCGCCGAACAGGTCCGGACGGTCCCCGCGGGGGTCCTTCGACTCCGGTACGAGGGCCACGACGGCGACCAGGGCCAGCGCCGCGACCGGGATGTTGACCAGGAACATCGAGCCCCACCAGAAGTGGCCGAGCAGGAAGCCCCCGATCAGCGGGCCGGTCGCGAAGCCGAGGGCGTTGACCGCGCTCCAGATGCCGATCGCCCTGGGCCGCTCCTCGGGCGTGAAGATCTGCATCGCCACCGCGAGCGTGGTGGTCACCAGCAGTGCGCCGCCTATGCCCATGCCGGCCCGCGCGGCGATCAACTGCCCGGTGGAGTGGGAGAGTCCGGCCGTGAGCGAGCCGATGCCGAACAGGGCGAGACCGGCCATGAGCATCTTCTTGCGGCCGTAGCGGTCGGCGGCGCTGCCCGCGGTGAGCAGCAGACCGGACTGCACCAGGGAGTAGGCGTTGATCATCCACTGGATGTCCGAGGTGGCCGCGTGCAGCTCGCGGGTCAGCGAGGGGATGGCCACGTTCAGGACGGTGTTGTCGAGCAGCACGGTGAGCTGCGCGAGGCAGATGACACCGAGGATCAGCCACCGCTGGGGGTGACCCTGGTGGCCCTGGGGGCCTTGATGACCTTGGGGGGTGGACATGTTGTACACCGTATAGCGGTCACTATACGGTGTACAACGCGTTATCGGTTCCGATGTGTCAGCCGCTCTTCTTCCGCGTGAGGTCGTAGAAGGTGGCCGAACCGACCGTCACCTTCTTGAAGTTCTTCCGGACCCACGAGCTGATCTGCGAGGCGGAGCCGTTGCCGCTGGTGCCCATGCCGCCGCCCATGCCGCCACCGGCGATGAAGTAGTGGATCCTGCCGTCCGCCGCGTACTTCTCGAACTGCGCCAGTGTCGGGGACGGGTCGGTGCCGTTGAAGCCGCCGATCGCCATCACCGGGTCACCGGTGGCGAGCTGGTAGCCGGCCGCGTTCTGGGAGCCGATGGACGCGGCGACCCAGGTGTACCTCGGGGCGTCCCGTGCCAGCAGCTTCTTTGCGGCGGAGGAGACGTCCGCGCCGTTCAGCAGGCCGCCGGCACCCATGCCGCCGCCCATGCCGCCCGTGCCGCCCTCGCCCGTCCGGCCCGCGCCGGGGAAGCCGTTGCCGTTCTGCCTGCCCTGGGTGTTGCCGTTCCGGCCCGGCATGCCCCCGCCCGGGAAGCCACCGGTGCCACCGCCCGGGAAGCCGTTGCCGTTCTGCTGACCCCGGCCCTGCTGCCCCTGCCCGCCGGGCGTGCCGCCGCCGAAGCCGCCGCGCATGCCGCCCTTGCCGCCGCCCGGACCGCCGCCCGGACCGCCGCCGAAGCCCATCATGCTCGCGCCCGCAGGACCGGCCGTCGGGATGGAGCCGGTGTGCGCGGAGTCCACCGTGCTGAGGGTGTACGCCGTCGGACCTGCGAGCGCCGCCACGAGGCCCACCGCCGCGGCGCCGAGGGCCAGTTGCCGGGAGATCCGGCCCGCGAGGACCAGGCCCAGCGCGGCGGTCAGACCGCCGATCAGCACCAGCCACTTCAGCCGGGGAAGGTAGTCGGCGGTGCGGTTGAGCAGGACGTAGCCCCAGACCGCGGCCGCGACCGCGGAGGCGGCCAGCGTGATCGACGCCCACAGCTCCTGCCGCTTCTCCCACAGCAGCCCGGCGCCCATGCCGATGACGGCCGCGAGGTAGGGGGCGAGGGCCACGGTGTAGTACTGGTGGAAGATGCCCGCCATGTAGCTGAAGACCACCAGGGTGATCAGCAGCGAGCCGCCCCAGACCAGGAACGAGGCCCGGGTGACGGAGGTCCGCTTCAGCTTGCGGGTGGCCACCAGGCCGGCGGTCAGCAGGATCAGCGCGGCCGGGAGCAGCCAGGAGATCTGGCTGCCGATCTCGGAGTTGAACATCCGGTCCCAGCCGGTCGCCCCCCACTGGCCGGTGCCGCCCGCGCCGCCCATGCCGCCGACGCTGCCGGTCTCGTCGCCGTTGATCCGGCCGAGGCCGTTGTAGCCGAAGGTCAGCTCCAGGAAGCTGTTGTGCTGCGAACCGCCGATGTAGGGGCGCGAGGAGGCCGGCCACAGTTCGACGATCGCGACCCACCAGCCGCCCGCGACGACGAGCGCGAGGGTGGCGGCGGCCAGCTGGCCGAACCGCTTCTTCACCGGGACCGGGGCGCACACCGCGTACACGATCGCCAGCGGCGGCAGGATCAGGAACGCCTGGAGCGTCTTGGCGAGGAAGGCGAAGCCGATCGCGGTCCCGGCCCACACCAGCCACCTCGTCCGGCCGTCCTCCACGGCCCGTACGACGAAGTAGCAGGCCAGGGCCATCAGCAGGGCCAGCATCGCGTCCGGGTTGTCGAACCGGAACATCAGCGCGGCCACGGGGGTGAGTGCGAGGACCGCGCCCGCGATCAGACCGGCCCCGGGGCTGAACCGGCGCCGTACGCCCGCGTAGACCACCGCGACCGAGCCCACGCCCATCAGCACCTCGGGCGTGAGGATCGCCCAGGAGTTCAGGCCGAAGATCCGGACCGACAGCTCCATCGGCCACAGGAACGCCGACGGCTTGTCCACGGTGATGGCGTTGCCCGCGTCCAGCGAGCCGAAGAAGAACGCCTTCCAGGACCTGCTGCCCGCCTGCACGGCCGCCGAGTAGAAGGAGTTGGCGTAGCCGGAGGCGCTGAGGTCGTACAGGTAGAGGAGCAGGGTGGCGGTCAGCAGGGCGAGGAGGGCCGGGCGCGCCCAGCGCGGGTCCTCGGGCCGGCCGCGCCACAGCCTGCGGAAGAAGGGCCGCTGGGGCTCACCGGCCCGCGGGGCCGGCGGGGCAGCCGCGGCGGACGGCACCCACGCGGCCGTGCCGCTGTGCTGGTCGACGGTCATCGGGGGTCCCTCGGATCGGTGTCGTGGGGGTGCACCGGCTGCAACTGCACGGTGGCGTCCCGCCAGGTGCCCTCTCCGGCTTCGTACGACCGCTGGTGCGGCGACGGTGCGTACGGGTCGGCGGGCGTGCCGTACGGCGGGGTGGTGGGGGCCTGGTTCGTGCGGTACGTCGGCGAGGACGGGGTGTGCCCGGCGACCACCGTCGAGCCGGAGCCGGAGCCCGGGCCGAAGTGGCCGCGGTCCGGGAAGACCCAGGCGCGGAAGAGCAGGAAGCGCAGCACGGTCGCGGCGAGGTTGGCGGCGATGAGCACCGCCAGCTCCGTGGAGTGCGCCGGGCTGGAGCTGGCCGCGTTCAGGGCGGCCAGCGAGCCGCTGGTCAGGACGAGACCGATGCCGAAGACGACCAGGCCCTGCGCCTGGTGCCGGACGGCGCCGCCCCGGCCGCGCACCCCGAAGGTGAGCCGGCGGTTGGCGGCCGTGTTGGCGACCGCCGAGACCAGCAGGGCGAGCGCGTTGGCGACCTGGGATCCGGAGAACTGCCGGAAGAGGCTGTAGAGCACCAGGTAGAAGAGGGTCGACAGGCCGCCGACCACGCAGAAGCCGACGAGCTGGCGGGCCAGCCCCTTCGGCACGTCCTGGATGTCACGGTCGCGCGGGTCGTCGCCGAAGGGCCGGGTGAGCCGGTCCAGCGACAGCGAACCGGTGGCCAGGGCCTTGCCGACCCGCCAGACGCCCTTGAGGTCGTCGGTCGCGGTCTTCACGATGTGCACGGTGGAGTTCGGGTCGTCGACCCAGTCGACCGGCACCTCGTGGATCCTGAGCCCCGCGCGCTCGGCGAGCACCAGCATCTCGGTGTCGAAGAACCAGCCGGTGTCCTCCACCAGCGGCAGCAGCACCTGGGCCACATCGCGCCGGATGGCCTTGAAGCCGCACTGCGCGTCCGAGAAGCGGGCCTGGAGCGAGCCGCGCAGGATCAGGTTGTAGGTGCGGCTGATGAACTCCCGCTTGGGGCCGCGTACGACACGCGAGCTGCGGGCGAGCCGGGAGCCGATCGCGAGGTCGGAGTGGCCCGAGATCAGCGGCGCCACCAGCGGCAGCAGGGCGTTGAGGTCGGTGGACAGATCGACGTCCATGTAGGCGAGGATCGGCGCGTCGGACGCGGACCACACGGTCGCGAGGGCCCGGCCGCGGCCCTTCTGCTCCAGGCGGAAGTTGGTGACCTCGGGGATCTCCTGCTCCAGCCGCGCCGCCACCTGGGGGGTGGTGTCCGTCGACGCGTTGTCCGCGACGGTGATCCGGAACGCGTACGGGAACGTGCGCTTGAGGTGGTCGTGCAGTCTACGGACGCACGGCTGGAGGTCCTTCTCCTCGTTGTAGACGGGGATCACTACGTCCAGGACAGGCGTACCGGCGTCTGTGGCCGGGAGGTGCTCCCGCGCCGGCAGAGTGCCGGGAGAAGAGTCGGTTCGCATGGGGCCGACTCAACTCAAACCCCCTGTTGCGCCCATGTGGTGGCACTGTGCTGTGCCTGTGAGTGCGATGGCCGGTCGGTTTCGGGGGCCGGCCGGGGAACGACGGGAGTGAGGGCGGGCAGATGCACGGTGAACACGGTCCGCCCGGGAACGCTGTCCACGGTCACCGCACCGCCGTGCGCGTTCGCGACGGCCTGCACGATGGCGAGCCCGAGCCCGGTGGACCCGGTGGAGCGCGAGCGCGCGGAGTCGCCGCGCGCGAACCGCTCGAAGACGTGCGGCAGCAACTCGGGCGGTATCCCCTGCCCGTTGTCCTCGACGTCGACGCACAACCAGGGCCCGCGCCGCTGCACGCGCGCGGTGACGGTCGTCCCCGGTGGCGTGTGTTTGCGGGCGTTGCCGAGCAGGTTGACCAGCACCTGCTGGACGCGGGCCGCGTCCGCCGCCACGAGCGCGGGCTCGTCGGGCAGATCGAGCCGCCAGTTGTGGTCCATGCCGGCCGCGCGGGAGTCACTGACGGTGTCCACGACGAGCGGGATGAGATCGGTCTGCTCGAACTGGAGCGGCCGTCCGGCGTCGAGCCGGGCGAGCAGCAGGAGATCCTCGACGAGGAGGGTCATCCTGCCCGCCTCGGACTCGATCCTGCCGAGGGCGTGCCGCGTGTCGGGCCCGACCTGTTCGCGCCCGCGCCTGGTCAGCTCGGCGTAGCCGCGGATCGACGCGAGCGGCGTGCGCAGCTCGTGGCTGGCGTCGGCGACGAACTGCCGTACCCGCATCTCGCTCTGCTGGCGGGCGTGCAGGGCGCCGTGCACATGGTCGAGCATGCGGTTGAGCGCGGCGCCGACCTGGCCGACCTCGGTGTGCGGATCGCACTCGGACTCCGGGACCCGCTCGCTGAGCTTCACCTCGCCGGTGTGCAGCGGGAGTTCGGAGACGTGGGTGGCGGTGCCCGCGACCTTGCGCAGGGGGCGGGTGGCGACACCGACGAGCACGTAACCGGCGATGCCGGCGGCGACGAGACCGGCGGCGGTGACGCTGATCTCGACGAGGATCAGGGTGTCGATGTTGTCGTCGACGTCCTTGGTCGGCAGGGCGATGTAGTACGCGTCGCCGCTGTCCCGGCTCGTCACGTACTTCACGAGGTAGTCCCCGAGCCCGGGGATCTCCACGCTGTGCGCCTTGTTGTCCCTGGGCACGGCGTTCAGCGCGTTCTTCTGCGCGGCGGTGAGGTCGTCGGCGCGCATCCGCTTGAAGAGGCCTTGGTCGTCGTTCTGCTGCTGGGCGACAGCGCCGGAGCTGATCGAGCCGTTCTGCACGTACGCCGCGACGGTACGAGGCTGCGTCGGGCCCTTGGTGAGCAGGTTGTCGACCTTCTCACTCGGTGTCACGGCGTCCGACGCCGACGGGTCCGGGAGCGCACCGAGCCTCAAACCAGCCGGAGCCTGCATATGGCCGACCGCCCGCGCGGCGGTCTCGTTCACCTTGCCCTCCAGCTGCCCGTACAGATGCGAGCGCAGCGCCAGCGTCGTCACGGTGCCGATCACCGCGCACACCACGGCGATCAATACCACCGACGCGACGACGAGCCGGGTCCGCAGGGTGCGCGGCTGTCCGGGCCGTCGCTTCGGTCGTTTCTGTTGCTTGCGGGGACCCGGCCGTCGTCGTCCGCTCATGACACGGCGGGCTTGATCAGGTAACCGGCCCCACGCCGTGTGTGGATCATCGGCTCGCGCCCCGCGTCGATCTTCCGCCGCAGATACGAGATGTACAGCTCGACCACGTTGGCCTGACCGCCGAAGTCGTACGACCACACGCGGTCCAGGATCTGCGCCTTGCTGAGCACGCGCCGCGGGTTGCGCATGAGGAAGCGCAGCAGCTCGAACTCGGTGGCGGTGAGGTGGATGTTCGCACCGGCCCGCGACACCTCGTGGCTGTCCTCGTCCAGGGTCAGGTCCCCGACGACGAGCACGGAGTCCGAGCGCCGGTCGGCGGCACCGGACCGGCGGATGAGCCCCCGCAGCCGCGCCACGACCTCTTCCAGGCTGAACGGCTTGGTGACGTAGTCGTCCCCGCCCGCGGTGAGCCCGGCGATCCGGTCCTCGACGGCGTCCTTGGCGGTCAGGAACAGGACGGGCACGTCGGGCAGTTCGCGGCGCAGCCGGCCGAGGACGGCGAGCCCGTCCATGTCGGGCAGCATCATGTCCAGGACGACGGCGTCGGGCCGGAACTCCCGGGCGGTCTGTATCGCGCCCTGTCCGTCGCCGGCGCTCCTGATCTGGCAGCCCTCGTAGCGAAGGGCCATGCTCAGCAGTTCGGTGATCGACGGCTCGTCGTCCACCACAAGCACGCGGACGGGGCTCCCGTCCGGCCTCAGCAGTTCGGTGCGCCCCTGGGGCGAGGTCGTGGTCATGGTGCACACCTTGTCCGGGCCCTCTGAGAAGACGCTTTCCACACTCTGTGATTTCCCTGAGAAACGCACAGGCGGCTCTCAGGCGGCGCCTGGGAAGCGCCGCGGCCTCACGCCGTCCGGCTGAAGGCGTGGCTGTGCTCGACGCGGGCGACGTGGATCACGTACCGCTCGTACCACCGCTCCCGTCCGCGCCGCTTGGCGTCGAGGTGCTCGGGATGCTCCCGCCACCGCTCGATCCCGTCCAGGTCCCGGAAGTAGGCAACCGATACGGCGAGTCCGTCCGGACCGGGGCCATGGGCGAAGTCCTCCCCCAGGAAGCCGGGGATCTCCCGGACGAGGGCCGAGAGCCGGGCGGCGGTCCGCTCGTACGCACCGGGTTCGTCGTCGCCGCGGCGCACGGAGGTGAACACGACGGCGTAGTAAGGGGGTTCGTGGGCGGGAGTGGGAACGACAGTGGTGTCCGGTTGATCGCTCATGACGACAACCGTCGGCGAACGCCCTGCCGCGCGTCCATGGACCTTGCCGAAGGGGATCCGTCCGGGATCCGTTTCTTTACGTCCGGTCAGAACAACAGGTCCGGCTCCTGTCTGAACTCCCGCACCGGAAAGCCGAGTCGGCCCTCCCCGGACTCGCCCGGCACCAGCCCCCACCCCGCCATCAGCCGCGTGTCGAGCACGACGACCCCGCGCCCGCCGACCGCCAGATGCAGATCGGGCCCGGCGGCCGCGACCAGCTCACCGCTCACGGCGCCGCCCGGCACCAGCTCCAGCACCTCGCCGAACGCACCCGGGGCCCGGTCGAGCCCGAACACGCCGAGATGATCGGTGACATGGCACTCGGCGGCCCGCAGCGACTCCGGCCACGCCGGGAGCGCCACGGCCCGCGCATGCAGCTCCCGCACCTCGGCGGCGCGCTCCGCCGCGGCCCGCGGCAGCGCCGCCCGCACCGCCCGCTTCTCGGCGTACGGAATCCGGTCCGGCACCCGCAGCGCGGCCCGCAACAGCTCCTCGGTGCGCCGGGCGGCCATCAGCGGGCCGGTGCCGAGCCAGCTGAAGCAGACGGCACCCTGCTCCAGCAGCCGGGCGTCCCCCCGCTCGACCGCGGTGATCCCGACCTTGACCAGCCCGGGCCCGAACCACGCCAGATACACCCGGTACGGCCGGGGGTCGTCGGCGATCGTGTCGGCGGCCACGGAGTGCGCCCGGTCCAGCCGGGCGCACTCCTCGCACCGGGCCCCCGTACTCCTGCCCGGCATGCCGGCCCGCACCGGGCAGCTGTTCCCCCGCGCCCCGACGCAGGTCCGCACCCCGCCCCCGGGCACGGCGAAGGCGATCCGCTTCCCCCACGCCGGCGCGCTGCGCCGCCCGCCGTCCCAGACCAGCACCGGCCCGTCCGCCGACCAGCGCAGTCCCGAGCATTTCCATTCGCGTGCCATCCCTCCCGAGAGTAGAGGGAGGGTCTGACAGCGGGCCGCGAGCGGCGGACGGTCACTCGGCGGGCGCCGGGGCGACCGGTTCGGCCGCCGTCGGCGCGGCCACCGCGGCGACGCTCCGGCCGCGCCCCGCCAACCGGCAGCTCACACACCCCGGATGCCCCTCCCGTGCCCGCGTGTCGCGGAGCCGCATCCCCCACTGGTCCCGCGGCCGCACCCCCGGCGGCTTCCCCCAGCCGGCCAGATGCAGCACCCACGTCATGGCGACGCTCACCGCCACCACGACCAGCCCGCCCCCGACCACCGGCAGCGAGGCCGCGCACACCCCGAGCCCCGCCACGGCGCCGCCCACGGTCGCGACGCCGAAGCCGGTCCAGCCGGCGATCGTGTGACCCTCGTCGTACAGACTCATAGCCGCCTCCAAAGACGAGCCGAAACTCTCTCACGAGCTAAGAAGTTACGTCGCCGAATATCTCACGAACTAAGGGATTACGAAAGATGCACGGCACGCCGCGACCGTCCGCCACCCCGGCCATGGCACTGTCGGCGATGGACCACCTCATCGCCGCCCATGTGATCGGACAGCAGGAGCTGGCCCGGCGACTGGGCCTGAACGTCACCGACCTGACCTGCTTCGCCTTCGTCCTGGAGGCCGGCGACACACTGCTGACCGCCGGAGACCTGGCCGCCCGGGCCCACGTCACCACCGGCGCGGTGACCGGCATCCTCAACCGCCTCGAACGGGCCGGCTACGTCACGCGCCGCCCCGACCCCGGCGACCGGCGCCGGGTCCGCGTGGCCGCCGTACCGGACGCCGTCACGCGCGTCGAGGCGGTGTACCGGGGTCACTACAAGCGGCTGACGGACCTGTTCTCCGCCTACTCCCCCGAGGAACTGGCGGTCATCACCGACTGGTTCACCCGGGCCACGGACCTCGCACACGCGTACCTGGAGAAGCTGAACCGGAACGACCCCGATGAGGAGTGCTGAACGGCCGGGCGGCCGACGACACCACACGTACTGCGCACGCGGTGCGCACACCGTACGAGCATCCGACCCTGTGACGACCGGTGGATCGGTCCGCTCGCTCCCCAACTTGTCCAGACACCTTTTCTCCACGGATCGATCCATCGATGTTCGCGTCGATGTTCTTTCCGCCGTACCGGCGAGTACCTAGAGTCTGTCGCGCTGTCATGGACGCGCCCCGATCGTCGGCCACGCACCGGCCGGCCGGGGCCTCCTCCCCCTTCCTTCTGGAGAGCGCATGGTCTCGCGTCGTACCGCTACCGCCCTCACCTCCGCGGCGGCGGCCCTGCTGCTCGGCGCCGGCGGCTACACGGCCCCCGCCGCGAGCGCGGCCACGGGCACCGATCTGTCGGTGTTCGCCTGGAACGTCGACCTCGGCACCCCGGTCGTCGACACGACCCAGAACGAGAAGGCGGCCCAGCGCACCCCGGTCATCGAGTCGGTCATCCGCAAGCACAGCGCGGACGTGGTCGTGCTGGACGAGGACTTCAACAACACCTCGACCGCCGACATCACCAGCAAGCTCGCCGACCTGTACCCGTACCACACCCCGGTCGTCGGCCAGACGTGTTCCGGCGGCGGCTGGAACGGCATCAGCGGCGACTGTTCCAACTCGCTGTTCGTCATCAACGGCGGCACGATGATCCTCTCCAAGTACCCGATCACCGCCCAGTACGCCCACGTCTTCAGCAACTCGACCTACGGCACCTGGGACTACCACGCCAACAAGGGCGCGGCGCTGGCGCAGATCGACAAGGGCGGGGTGAAGAGCTGGGTCGTCGGCACCCACCTCCAGGCCGACGAGTCCGACACCTCCACCGACACCACCCAGGCCACGCGCCTCGCCCAGCTGGGGGAGATCCGCTCCTGGGCGGACGGCATCGCCGGCACCGGCGGCCCGGTGCTGATCGGCGGCGACATGAACGTGGAGTACTACGGCGGCCAGTCGCGCGGCGACTACGCCCACGCCCAGAGCGCGGTGAACGGCGTCCTCGGCACCCCCGCCACCGACTCCTCCCAGACGCTGCGGACCATGGACTGCCCGGTCTCCGCCTGGTGCCAGTACATGTCCGGCGTCGAGTCCTTCCCGAAGGACTACCGCGACGACCTCGACTACATCGGCTACCTGAACGCCGACGGCCGCCCGGTCCCGGCCGCGATGTCCGCGGTCAAGGTCGACTTCGACCCCCAGTCCGGCTGGACCAGCGGCCAGACCGACACCAACGCCCCCAGCGACCACTACCCGGTCGAGGCGGCCTTCCAGCTGAACTAGTCCGCTGGACCGTTCCGTACGACGCCGTCGGCCCCGGATTCCCTCCGGGGCCGTCGGCGCCGGTGACCGTTCGGCCCTGTGGCAGTGCCGTTCGGCCCTATCGCCCCGGGCCGGGACCGACCAGCCTGGAGAGATCGGCAAGGGAGGTCGTCATGGATGACCGCGACTTCCAGGCACATGGCCTGATCGACGAGTTCTTCGACCGGAGTCTGCCCGTGTACGAGGCGGCCGGCCCGCGTTGGCGCGAGAGCGGACAACTCGACCCGCTCACCGTCGCCCAGATCCGCATGTGGGCCGCCAACCGCACCCTTGCCGCCTTCAGACCCGGAAGGTCCGACACCGCGCGGGCCCTGCGGGAGGTCGAACGCAACTCCCTGGACCGGTGGCTCACCGAACGGGGCTTCATCTCCCCGACATGACGACGGAGGCCTGGGCGGACCTCGGCTGCGCTGGGCGGTGGCGGCACCACCTGATCCGGCCCGTTGCCGTACTTCGCTGCTGTACGCCCCTGAAACGCCGAAGGCCCCGGAGTGATCCGGGGCCTTCGGCGTGTGTGCACTCGGCAGGATTCGAACCTGCAACCTTCTGATCCGTAGGATCGGGCAGGCGGTTGGGCGGGGGCTCCGCCTTCCTTCCGGTGGGCGGGGGCTCCGCCTTCCTTCCGGCTGATCGCTGATCATCGTGATCGACGGCCTCTGTGTGCCGTCGTTGCCGTCAGGGTTGCCGTCAGTGCTGAGCGGTGACGCCGGCCGGCGCCGACTCGCAGCGTGCGCAGGACTACGGCCCCAAAGCCGCTCCGCCGCCCTCAGTGGTGGGCGTCACGAGGCCGTTATCGCCCGCTCTCGCCAGAAGAGCGGCGGCCGCGGACAGATCCGCCGACGGTTTCGTGGGTGCCGCCTGTCCGGGAAGCCGCGTGGTGGTTCAGCACCTTCATGATCTCCGAGGCCAGCACATCTGCCAGGGCCGGCGCGAGAGATTCTGCCAGTGCGGTCGCGAGGGTCTGCGCGAGCAGCACCCGTTCCAGTTCCGAGGAACGGGAAGGCGGCTGGGAAAGGACCGCTACGGCCGCCTCCATCAGGGCTCCCGCCACTGGGTCCTTTCCATGCTTGACACCGGTGCCGGTATGGGGGATTCCGGCATCGCGCACGATTTCCTCGAAGACCTCGTCAACGAAGGTCTCCAAGGGATCCCGTTCCGATTTTTCGCCGGACTCAGCTGCCATTGTGTTTCCTCAGGTCTTCGGTTGCCGTATGGGACCTGCCCCCCGATGCCGGCGACTGCCGGGATCGGAGGGCAGAGTGTCGCTGTTTCCTGTCAGCGGCGCATGAGCGCCGCAAGGAGCAGGGGATGCTGGATCAGCGACTCGCCACGCTCCTCACGGCGACGGCGCATGAGCGCGGCCAGCAAGAGCGGGTGCTCGATGATCGACTCCTCACCGCCCTCCTCACGGCGACGGCGCATGAGCGCGGCCAGCAGGAGCGGGTGCTCGATGATCGACTCCTCGCCACGCTCCTCACGGCGACGGCGCATGAGCGCGGCCAGGAGAAGCGGGTGCTCGATGATCGACTCCTCACCGCCCTCCTCACGGCGGCGCGCGAGCGCGGCGAGGAGAAGCGGGTGCTCGATGATCGGTTCCTCGCCACGCTCCTCTCGCCGGGACAGCAAGGCTGCCAGCAGAAGCGGACCGAAGGCGGATTCCTCGCCGAACTCTTCCTGGCCTACCCCGGCCTTTTCACGAGTGGGAGTCTCCGTCGCTGCCGTCATGGTTTCCTCTTTCTTTGGCGCATGACTCGGCGGAGGCTCGGCTGGCACAGGCCAGCCCCGCGCTCCGCCCTTCAGTGCCATCGTCGAGGTGAGTGACGCCGGCCGCATTTCGATCATGCTCCATGTGGTCACACAATTCACGAAAACTCGCGCGAGTCGAAAGCAAAGGGCACAGGGTGCATCCAATGAGGGGAACAGCTAAAATGCCAAGTTTCGTCGGCTGAAGTTCAGTCGGACCATCTTGCGAACGGCCAACAGACTTGGAAAGCGTGCGCCCGCCACGCCCACGCGAGAGAGGTTGTGCGCGGCCGGCGCCGGCAGGTCGCCTCCTGGCCATCGACGAAGCCCGAGCGTCGGATAAGTCCATGGGGGACCTGACCGGTGACGGCAAGGCGGACCTGCTCGCCCGCGACTCCTCCGGGAACCTGTACGTCTACCCCGGCACCGGCAGCCCCACGTCGCCCTTCGGGCCACGCATCAAAGCCGGCTGGGGCTGGGGCGGCTACACCCTGGTAGGCCCCGGTGATCTGACCGGCGACGGCAAGGCGGACCTGCTCGCCCGCGACTCCTCCGGGAACGTGTACCTCTACCCGGGCACCGGCAGCCCGACGTCGCCGTACGGCTCGCGGACCAAGATCGACACCGGCTGGGGCATCTACAACGCCATCACTTGATCGGAAGTACCTCGTTGTCCGAGGCTGAACCCGGCCGTTCCGGACTTCCCGAGCGACGGCGGTGCGCAACCCCCTGAGTGTCGTGGCCAACGCCGGTGCCGTCCATCGCGGCACATGTGAAACGTCCGCGGACACCGGGCCGCGGGCAGCCGTAGCCGCCACGGTTTCTCTTCGGGGAAGCGACAGGGGTCGCTGTACAGCAGCGAAGTACGGCAACCCCAGCAACCGGCCATGACCGGTAGGAACCCCGAGAGGCCGAACCGTGGCCTGTGCGACCCCCGTTGACCGATCTCTGTAGAGCTACGGATCAGAAGGCGCCCGTGCCGTGCCCCATCCGTGCCCGATCACGGGGGGGGAACAAGCGGGCGTTGCATAGCATCGCGGCCCCTGACCGTTTCAACTGGTCAGGGGCCGTTTGCCTGCGCAATGGGTGGGGGATTTGAACGCCCCGTGGCTCGTGCCGCGACGGCTTCAAGATCCCTGAATGCATCGCCCCCCGGTCTTCGGCCATCCGAGGAATTCAGCTCATCGGTTCGGGTGACTATCTGTGACGCCTTCGTCCCTCGGGCATATGCCGCGCGTGAACTGAGCCTCATAGCACGAGAGGCCGGCTGCCAGCCAGGGTGACCGGCGACCCACCCCCCACGCGGCGCCTCGTTGGCACCGGACGAGAAAGGGAGACCGGATGCGCGTACTGCGCTCTTTCGTGGGGAGCGTCCTCGCATCGCTCCTCCTGCTGGTCGGCCTATCACCGGCCACGGCCCACGCAGACCAACCCCGGGCGGGACACGGATCTCACTGCCCCACCACACACCGCAGCCGCGGGAACAACTCCGCACCGACGACGGCGTACCAGCGCTACTACCTCAACGACTGGCGGCTGGGACCGACTTACCTCCCCCGGACAGGCGCCCTCGGCAAGATGCTGAGGGGCTATCACCGCACGGACGACACCTCCGCCTACTGGTTCCTCGGATGCTACTGGCAGACGGATCCCCAGACGGGGAAGTCGGGCTGGTGGTATCCCGACAACAACGGCTTCGTGCTGAAGAACGGCAAGCCGGTGAAGCACTCCCTGACGCTGCGCAAGGGCCAGCTGGTCGACCTCTTCGGCAGCGGCTTCGGCAACTTTCTCGCCCCCGCAGGCACGCCGTACGCCAAGCGCGCGATCCCGCCGAGCAATCTCGACACCTACGTCAACACGTACCCGTTCAGCTACCACCTCTACCGGGTCCTCCAGCCGTTCACCGTCGACGCCGGCCCGATCAGGCCCTGGTTCGGCCAGCCCGGACTGGGCCTCCAGTACGTGACAAAGCCGACCATCCCCATGCTCATCAACGCGTACAAACTGGAAGAACTGCATGTGACCTGACGAAACCAGGCCCGGGGTGGCCGCGGATCTAACCGGTCGGCGGCCACCTCTGAGGCAGACGACGGGACGGACCTGATGGACAGCGCAGAACTCGTTGAAAGGCTCCGCGAGGCGGACGTTCCAGAGGCGTTCTACGACATCCCCGGTGTCCACGAGGTGCCCATCCAACTGGACGCTTACTACTTCCTGTGTCGTGAGGCCGACGGCTGGACCGTAGGGCTGCGCCAACGCTCTCAGGACAGCGTCATGCGGCGTTTCGCCACCGAGGCCGAGGCATGCGCGTACCTCTACGACACGCTCATCCAGTTGCCCTCTCCCCCCTCAGGGCCAGCGCAGCCCCTGGAAGAACTCCTTGCGAACACCGAGGAGATCCAACGACAAGCGTGGGAAGACTTCGATCGTCGGCGTGGGGGCAGCTGACTACGGTTGAATCCTGAGCCGACCTTCGTCCGACAGGCGAAACGCCCTGGACGCCTCCCAGGACCGCCGTGACGGCCCCACCGCCCTGCAGACCGGTCTCTCTCCTGAGGCAGCCTCCGCATTTGACCAGCTTCCACCGCCGACCACTTGAGGCTGGCAACGCCCGGCGCAGCACGAGTCACGGCGCGACTGGCGGGCCTCCATGATGGACCTGCCGGAGAGCTTCGGCCTGGAGGAAGAGGACGAGATCTAGAGGACGGTCCGTCTCAGCTGTCGTCTCATTCATCGCCGTTCCCAGCGTTCGGACGGTTCCGGCTAGCGGTTCCGTAACACGGTCGACGGTCCATGAACGTAGGTGAACGCCCACACGCGCGGCCCACCACCTCACCAACAGACATGGGAAGCGTGCACCCTCGGCGCCTGGTGGCTGGGGCTGCTCTGGTCGGACGTGGATCTTCACGAAGGCGTTCTCACCGTCCGGCAGGCCCTACAGCGGGTCGGCGGCGAGCTGCTGATCGTCGCGCCGAAGACGCAGCGCTCGGCCCGCCGCGTGGCCCTGCCGGCCGAGTGCGTGACCGCGCTCCGTGCCCAGCGCGCCCAGCAGACAGCCGATCGGAAGGCCGCCAGTGCGAGCTGGAAGGGGACAGGACAAGGCCTCGTCTTCACCACGAAGAACGGGACTCCCATCGAGCCGCGCAACCTGAACCGGTCCTTCGAGGCGCTGTGCGCCCGCGCCGGTGTCCGCAAGGTCCGCTTTCACGACCTGCGCCACACCTGCGCCTCGCTCCTCCACGAACAGGGGGCCGACGCCCGCATGATCATGGAGGTTCTGGGCCACAGCTCCATCCGCGTGACCATGGACATCTACACGTTCGTCCGGCTGGACTCCCAGCGCTCCGCCTTCGACCGTGTCGGGGATGCGCTGAGGGGTGACGACAAGGGATCAGAGGGTGACGACGGCTCGACCGGTGCTCTTGCAGCCGTCTAGTTGTTGCCCTTGCAGCCCGCCGCTGACGGCATGTCATGACACAACCGATCCTGGTGGGACTGCGCCGCAGCCCCACCGACGACGATGACGCAGATCAGAGCGGCCATGGCGGCCTGGGTGACAACCGTTACGGCGGCCCCGGCCCGCGCGGCGATCGCGGCCGCCACGATGGCGAGGACTCCGACCCCGCCAGCGGCGGCCAGGTAGTTCCACAACGAGTCGGTCGTGGCGGTCTTGCCCGGGTCGAGGTTGAACCCGGACAGGAACCAGAGTCCAAAGATCACAGCCAAGGCGATCAGCTCCAGGAACACCAGACCGCACCCGGCTCCGATGTCGGCGCCTCGGTCGGCACGGCGATGCCGTCCCGGGCCGGTGGTCGCGTCGAAGGCCGGTGGGGCGACGGGTAAGTTCATACTCGCCACGTTGCTCGTGCGGGCGAGGCGGGCGCATGAGTAGGAGTACTCAGCTCCGCCCGGGTGAGTCCGGTGATCCACCTGACACCCCTGATCGGCCCCGCGCCCGCCCCCGAGGCGGTTGCCGTCAAACACTGCCGTCAAGGCAAAAGCCAGAGGCCCTGTGGATCTCTCCACAGGGCCTCTGATCTGTTGTGCACTCGGCAGGATTCGAACCTGCAACCTTCTGATCCGTAGTCAGATGCTCTATCCGTTAAGCTACGAGTGCTTGTTCTTTTGTTTTTGTCTTCGTTTCGGTCCTTTCGGCCCGTCCCGGCGACAGGAAGAACATTACATGACTGCCGCCGCCATGTGAAATCCGTTCCCCACACCCACTCTGACCTGCGGAAACGTCAAACAGGGGCAGTGGGTGGCGATGATCCGGGAACGCCGAAGCCCCGGTCCTGGGGACCGGGGCTTCGGGATCGGTGCGGAGGCGGAGGGATTTGAACCCTCGATGGGCTTTAAGGCCCAAACCGCATTAGCAGTGCGGCGCCATAGACCGGACTAGGCGACGCCTCCAGCACAACCGCTCACGCGAGCGCGCGAGTGGTGCGTGCAGATGATGACACAGCCTCGCGGCCCGTCACCAATCGAGCTCCACGGTACTAGGCACGGGGGCCGCAGGGCAAAGGGCTTCCGCCCGGCGGGGCGCAACGTCCTGACGGCGGAGCCGTTGGGCAGGACATGGTCTTTCTCTCTCAGCGGGGGTCCGTGCGTGTCCCCCTCCGGCACGGGCGCCGCGACGGCGGGCACACCGTCCTCGCCGTGTCCTCCCTCGCCGCCGTCTCGGCCCTGGTCTCCCTCGCCGCCGCACCCGCCGTCGCCGCGCCCGCCGGGCCGCCGCCCGTGCGGCCCGAGGACCGGGCCGGCGATCACCTGACCGTCGCCGTGCAGCACGCCGGGTCCGGGAAGGACGGGACGTACGAGCTGTTCTGTCATCCGGACGGCGGAACCCACCCGGACCCGGCCGGGGCCTGCCGGGCACTGGACGGGACCACGCAATGGGGGCGGGACCCCTTCGCCCCGGTGCCCCCCGACTCCGTCTGCACCATGATCTACGGCGGTCCGGCCACCGCCCATGTCACCGGCACCTGGGCCGGCCGCCCCGTCGACGCCGTGTACGACCGCAGCAACGGATGCGAGATCGGGCGGTGGGACCGGATGGTGCCGCTGCTGCCCGCTCCGGGATCGGCCTAGGGCCCCGCCCGGTCCGCGCGATCCACCCGGTCCGCCCGGCGCGCCCGGCGCACGGGCGGTTCCCGGAAGTCTCTGCGGTGCCCGCCGGCCGGATCACTCCCGCATCACCCAGGCCGTAAAGGTCCCGCGAAGGTCTTGCGGAGCAAGGGCCGGAGCCGGGGCCGGAACCGGCGCCGTGGCCGGTGGTCGTGCACAGGTTCGGTGTCACTTCCTCGTGGGACCTCCCTCTCATCCGGCGCCGCGAGCGCAACACGTGCGCATAGACTCCCTCGCGTGACACGTCGCGGGCCGGTTGGCAAGATGGCCCGAGCGGTCGGCAAGGTGCGGTAACAGGGAGGAAGGCGTCTCGTGAGCAGCAGGCCATCCCGAGGCGCTGCTCGCCTCGCAGCCATACTCGACGCTCTGCCGGACGCGTTGGTCCTGGTCAACGCCAACGGAACCGTCGTCAACGCCAACACCATCGCGCTCGAGGCATTCGAGGCGCCGGGTACGGCTCTCGTGGGGCGTGGGCTGCTCGATCTGCTGCCCGAGTTCGACTCGCGGCTGATCCCGGGCTCGATGCGGCGGCCCGACCACATGGACCCGCACGGCCGGACCAAGCCGACCCGGATGATCGCCCGGCGGACCGACGGCTCGTCGTTCCCCGTCGAGGTCACGAGCGCGAACCTGGAGAACGGGCAGCAGGCGTACGACGGTTACGGCTACACCGGCGACGAGCTGCTGATGATCGTCGTACGGGACCTGTCGGGGACCGTGGACACCGAGGCGGAGCTGGCGCGCTCGCAGCGGCAGACCGAGATGATCCTGCGCGCGGCCTCGGAAGGTGTCGTCGGCACCGACACCGACGGGCGGATCGTGCTCGTCAACCCGGCCGCCGCGCAGATACTGGGCTACCGGGCCGGTGAGCTGGGCGGCAAGGAGCTGCACGACCTCGTGCTGCACTCGCGCGGCGACGGCACCCCCTTCCCGTACGAGGAGTCTCCGCTCGCCGACACCCTGCGCTCCGGGCGCAAGCACCGGGTGCGCGGGCAGGTGCTGTGGTCCAAGGGTGAGCAAAAAGTCTCCGTCGATCTCACCACGGCTCCCGTGCGCGACGGGGACCAGCTGGTCGGCGCCGTGATGACCTTCACCGACCGGCGGCCGTACGAGACGCTGGCCGAGGAGAAGGCCGCCCGGGAGAAGGCGCACGCGGAGGAGATCGAGCGGCTCTCCGAGGAGCACGCCTCCGATCTGACCGCGCTGCGCCAGAAGCACGTCACCGAGGTCGAGGAGCTGCGCGAGGCGCACGCGGAGGAGACGGCGGCGGCCGAGGAGCGGTACGCGGCGCTCGGCGAGCGGGAGAAGGACCGGTACGAGGCGCTCGCCGGACGGCACGACCAACTGCTGACCCTGCTCGGGCAGTCGCTGCGCGGGCCGCTGGACGAGCTGCGGCGCGAGCTGTCCGCGCTGGCCGCGGACGACGCCGGACAGCTGTGGCCCGAGGCCAACCAGGTGCTGCATCACCTGTCCGCCGGGTACGCGCGCATCACCACCCTCATCGACAACGTCCTCGGCTACCAGCGGCTGGACACGGGCAGCGAGGGCATCACCCGTACCAAGGTGATGCTGGACGCCGTCGTCGCCGCCGGTGTCGACGGCGCGGTGGAGCTGATCGGCCCCGGCCGGGTGCAGTTCGCCGTGCACGCGCCGCCCATCGAGGCCGAGGTCGACCCGCAGCGGCTCGCGACCGCGCTCGCTCACCTCGTGGCGGACGTGGCCGGCGTCGACGCCACCGGCAACGCGCCCGCCTCCACGGGCGGTTACCTGGACAACACGGTCGTGGTCGCCGCCGCCCAGCGCGGCGAGGTCGTCCGCATCGAGGTGCGCGGGCCGTACTCCGGGGGAGACCCGGTGCACGAGCCGATCGTGCGCGGGATCGTGCGGGCCCACGGCGGGGTGCTCCAGACGCACGAGGTGCCGGGGATGAGCGGCAGCGCGTACGTGCTGGAAGTCCCGATCGGCGGGGGCGCCGGGTCCGTGGCCGCCCTGTCGGCCGTGGCCGAGGCCGGCGCGGACGAGAGCGGCGCGGCCGACGGGCACACGGCCGGCGGTGGCGGACGACGGCGGGCCCGGCGGGCCTCCACGGACGCCTTCCTGGAGAGCGGTGACGTGCCCGGCGGGGGCGAGACCGGTGATGCGGAGGCGGCCGCGCCGACCGGGCGGCGGCGCCGGCGTGCCGCCGCGCCCGCCGAGGAGGCCGCCGTCGCCGTGGTCCCGGCCGAGGGCGAGCGGACGGCATCGGCACCGTCCAGCGGCTCCGGACGGCGCCGCGGCCGGCCCGCCGAGAACGGCGCCGGTGACGCCGGTGACGGTGCGGGCGTCAGCGAGGGCGCCGTGGTGACCGCGGCCGAGCATGCCGCGGGAGCGGCCGCCGCCGGTACGGGACTCGGCGCCGCCGTGCCGCCGCAGGGCGTGCCGGTCCGCCCCGACGCCGGGGCACCGGCCCAGGCCGCGCTGCCGGCCGCCCTCCCGGCCGGGCAGAACACCGCGGGCGACGCTCCGGGTACGGAGGACGCCCCGGGCGAGGGCGCGCAGCCGACCGGGCGGCGCCGACGGGCGCTGGCCGCCGCGGCCGAGCGCGCCGCCGCGCAGGAGGCGGCCGGGCCGCGTCCGGTCTTCGCCCTGCCGCCGGCCGAGGCCGACCGCGTACCGCGCTCCGCCGAGCCGGTGAGCCGCGAGGCCCGGCCGCAACCGCAGCCGCAGGTACCGCCGCAGCTCCCGGCGCCCGTCGAGGCGGCGCCCGGTGACACCGGCCGGCACGACGCCGTACCGCTCGACCAGTCCGAGGACCACACCCCGCCGCAGCCGCACCCCACCACTGCGCCGACCGGCCGGCGCCGCCGTGCCGTGGCCGGGCCGGCCCCGGGTGCGCCCGCGCCGGAGACCGCGCAGGCGCAGCCCGTTTCCGCCCCTGTTCCCGCCGCCGTTCCGGCGCAGGGTACGGCCGGTCAGGGCGTCCCCGTCCCCGCGCAGGCCGGTCCCGTGCCGGTGCCGGCCCAGCCGGTCGCTCCGGGACAGGCGGCGCCCGGTGCCCAGCCCGCGGCACCGGCTCAGGGCGGCGCCGCCACCGCCGCGCCCGCCGTACCCGGACAGCCGCTGCCCGCCCAGGCGGCACAGGCCCCGGCCCCGGCGCAGACGTCGACCCCGCCCGGCGGTACCCCGGCCGCGCAGCCACTGCCCGCCGAGGCCGCCGCGGCGGCCGTCGCTGCCGGTGCCGGTGCCGGACGGGCCCCGGCGCCCGCGACCGCCGTCCCGCAGCAGTGGCCCGGTGCCGACGACACGTCGGGCGCGGGCACTCCCGTGGCCGCCGCGGCACGGCCGGCTCAGCCGTTGCCCGCCGACGACGCCGCGGCCGATCCGAACTCCACGCAGGGGCGGGCGATCAGCGTCCGCACTCTCGGGCAGGGCGTGCCGTTCGCGCGGCAGGCTGCGCAGGTGCAGCAGCCGACGCAGACGCAG
This sequence comes from Streptomyces sp. NPDC025793, assembly GCF_055558375.1. Taxonomy (NCBI): domain Bacteria; kingdom Bacillati; phylum Actinomycetota; class Actinomycetes; order Kitasatosporales; family Streptomycetaceae; genus Streptomyces; species Streptomyces sp. NPDC025793. The sequence goes on from NZ_JBVHMR010000002.1 coordinate 113,768, forward strand.
ACCCCGCCGCCACACGCGCCCGGCGGTTCCGGCCGCCGGCGCAAGCTGGGCACGCCTCCCGACCCGGCGGCCCGCCCGGAGCCGGCGGAGGGGGCGCCCGCGCAGCCGGCCGTGGCGCAGCCGTCGCTCGGCGGGCAGTCCCGGCCCGCGCCGGGCACCGAGGGCGCCGGACGGTCGTACGCCATAGGCGCCCCGGACGCCGACGCCGCCGAGGGGCCCGAGCCGTTGGACGGTCCCGGCGGGGCCGTCGAGGTCGCGGACCCGCCGCGGCCGCAGCCGATGGACGACGAGCTGCCCCCGGAGCCGCTGGACAACCCGCGCCGGCTGCTGGTGTGGCCCGCGCCGGACGTGACGACCCAGCAGGCGCTGAGCGACCGCGGCTACCGCCCGGTGATCGTGCACTCCCGTGAGGAGGTCGACGCGCAGATCGCGGCCTTCCCCGCCGCGCTGTTCGTGGACCCGCTGACCGGGCCCATCACGCGTACGGCCCTCCAGTCGCTGCGCCAGGCCGCCGTGGCCGCCGAGGTGCCGGTGCTGGTCACGGCCGGGCTCGGGCAGGCGACGCGCGAGGCGGCGTACGGCGCCGATCCCGCCGTGCTGCTGAAGGCGCTCGCGCCGCGCGACAGCGAGCAGCACCCGCCGCGCGTCCTGCTCATCGAGGAGCACGCGGAGATCGCGCTGGCGCTGACCGCGACGCTGGAGCGGCGCGGCATGCAGGTGGCGCGCGCCGCGAACGACAACGACGCGGTGACGCTCGCGGGGCAGTTCCGGCCGAACCTCGTGGTGATGGACCTGATGCAGGTGCAGCGGCGGCACCCCGGATCCGGGTTCGCCGGGATCATCGACTGGCTGCGGGCGAACAGCCGGCTCAACCGCACCCCGCTGGTCGTCTACACCGCCGCCGTCGACCAGGCCGACCTGCCCCGGCTGGCCTCGGGCGAGACGGTGCTGTTCCTCGCGGAGCGGTCCACGAGCGCCGAGGTGCAGGGCAGGATCGTGGACCTGCTGGCGCGGATCGGCACCAACTGACGTCACGCCCCACACGTCACCGGCCGGTCAGGAACCGCTCTTCCCGACCGGCCGGAGCACCCGCACTGCGGGGTCAGAGGCGGGTGACGTCCAGGGCGCCGTCCGCGTACCGCCGGCGCAGCACCTTCTTGTCGAACTTGCCCACGCTCGTCTTCGGCACCGACTCGACGATCGTCCAGCGCTCGGGGAGCTGCCACCTGGCGATGTGGCCCTCCTCGGCGAGGAACGTGCGCAGGGTCGTGAAGTCGGCGTGCGCGCCCTCCCTGAGCACGACCGTGGCCAGCGGGCGCTCGCCCCACTTCTCGTCGGGTACGGCGACCACGGCGGCCTCGGCGACGTCCGGGTGGGACATCAGCGCGTTCTCCAGCTCCACGGAGGAGATCCACTCGCCGCCGGACTTGATGACGTCCTTGGCGCGGTCGGTGAGGGTGAGGAAGCCGTCGGGGGAGATGGTGCCGACGTCGCCGGTCTTCAGCCAGCCGTCCTCGCTGAACTTGTCGGCGGGGCGCAGCGGTTCGGCGTCCGCTCCGTTGTAGTAGGCGCCGGCGATCCAGTTGCCGCGCACCTCCAGCTCGCCCGCCGACTCCCCGTCCCAGGGCAGGCGTTCGCCGCCGGGGCCGCTGAGCCGGGCCTCGACGCCGGCCGGGAAGCGGCCCTGGGTGAGGCGGTAGGAGAACTCCTCGTCGGTGCCGACCGCATGGGCCGGCGGGCGGGCCACCGTGCCGAGCGGGGAGGTCTCCGTCATGCCCCAGGCGTGGCAGACCCGCATGCCGAGCTGGTCGAAGGCCGTCATCAGGGAGGGCGGACAGGCCGCGCCGCCGATGGTGACCTGGGTGAGGGAGGAGACGTCCCGGGGCCTGGCGGTCAGCTCGGCGAGCAGGCCCTGCCAGATGGTGGGCACGGCGGCCGCGTGGGTCGGCCTCTCGCGCTCGATCATCTCGGCGAGCGGCGCCGGCTGCAGGAAGCGGTCCGGCATCAGCATGTTGACGCCGGTCATGAAGGTGGCGTGCGGCAGGCCCCAGGCGTTGACGTGGAACTGGGGGACCACCACCAGGGAGGTGTCCTGGTCGGTCAGGCCCATCGACTGGGTCATGTTGACCTGCATGGAGTGCAGGTAGATCGAACGGTGGCTGTAGACCACGCCCTTGGGGTCGCCGGTCGTGCCGGAGGTGTAGCACATGGCGGCGGCCCGGCGCTCGTCCAGCTCGGGCCAGTCGAACGTGGTCGGCCGGTCCGCGATCAGTTCCTCGTACTCGTGCACCCGCGCGCCGGCACCGGCGAGCGGGGAACGGTCGCCTGGGCCGCAGACCACGATGTGCTCGACGGTCGGCAGCTCGGACAGCAGCGGCGCGAGCAGGGGGACCAACGAGCCGTTGACGATGACGACCTTGTCGGCCGCGTGGTTGACGATCCACACCAACTGCTCGGCGGGCAGCCGCAGATTGAGGGTGTGCAGCACCGCGCCCATGGACGGGACCGCGAAGTACGCCTCGACGTGCTCGGCGTTGTTCCACATCAGGGTCGCGACCCGGTCGTCGTCCCGGACGCCCAGTTCGTCCCGCAGGGCGTTCGCCAGCTGTACGGCGCGGGCGCCCGCCTCGGCGAAGGTGCGGCGCTGCGGCTCGCCCTCGCCGGTCCAGGTGGTGATCCGGGACTGTCCGTGGATCCTCATCCCGTGTTCGAGGATCCGAGTCACGGTCAACGGTACGTCCTGCATGGTGCTCAGCACGGCGGTCCTCCCGGGGCGGCGTTGCCCTGCGCGGCAGTAGGGGTAGGGCAGATTCTGCTCACATACCGCGCGGTATGTCACTAGGGAGTACGTCACCACACGAACGGGAACTCGACGCCGGTGAGGGTGCGCGTGGGGTGTCGGCCAGGGCCTGTCGTCACCTTCCCGTCGTCCGCCCGAAGGGCGGGCCGCGCGGCGTCCGGTGCGTGCGGCTGCACGGCGGAGGAGGGGGTCGACGCGATGGGGGCCCCTCCCGCGCGAGCGAAGCCGAGCGCGGGGGAGTCGGTGACCGACGACAACGCGGCGGGAGGTGCCCCCTCTGGGGGAGCGCGTGCCAGGGCCCGCGACGCCGGCATGGCCCAAACGACACCTCCTAGCGGACGAGGCCCAGCTCGGGGTCCTCACGCAGCTTGCCGAGCGCACGCGACACCGCCGACTTCACCGTGCCCACCGACACGCCGAGCACCTCGGCGGTCTGGACCTCGCTGAGGTCCTCGTAGTACCGCAGGACGACCATCGCCCGCTGCCGCGCCGGCAGTTTCATGATCGCCCGCCACATGGCGTCGCGCAGCGCCTGCCGCTCGGCCGGGTCGTCGTCGCCGGGCACCGGCTCCGGCTCGGGCAGCTCGTCGCAGCAGAACTCGTCCACCTTGCGCTTGCGCCACTGCGAGGTACGGGTGTTCAGCAGCGCACGGCGCACATAGCCGTCCAGTGCCCGCTGGTCCTCGATCCGGTCCCAGGCCACGTACGTCTTGGCGAGCGCGGTCTGCAGCAGGTCCTCGGCATCGCTCGGGTTCGCGGTCAGCGAGCGTGCGGTGCGCAGCAGGACCGGTTGGCGGGCCCGGACGTACGACGCGAACGACGGGTACGTGGGGGCAGCGCCGCCCTGGCGCACTCGGGCGTGGGGGAGGGTCTGTCCCGCTGGTGCGGCGGCAGCCGAGGCGCTGGTGCAGACGGGTGTGGTCATGGCTCCACGCTAGGAGCGGGAGCCGCCCCGGCGGATCGCCCGCAGGTCCCGAAGCGGCGTCCCCCTCAGGTTGTAGGGGTGGGGCAGGCTCCACCTCCTGAAGGTGGAGTACGACTACACCCGGTCTGCGGGTTCGGCCCTGAGGCGGACCCTGAGGCGGGGCGTGGGCGGCCGCCGGAACTCGACGGTCCCCGCCCCGTGGCCCCCGCCGTGGCCCGCGGTCACCGGCACCCTGGCTGCGGTCACCGGCACCCTGGCTGCGGTCGCCGGCGTCCCTCGGCTCACCCGTCCGACGTCAGGACCAGCCCCGACGTCGGGACCCCGGTGCCCGCGGTCACCAGGGTGCGGGAGGCGCCCGGTATCTGGTTGACCGCCGTGCCGCGCAACTGGCGCACCGCCTCCGCGATGCCGTTCATGCCGTGCAGATACGCCTCCCCCAGCTGGCCCCCGTGCGTGTTCAGCGGCAGCCGCTGCTCGGCGACGAAACCGGCCGCCTCCCCCCTCCCGCAGAAGCCGAACTCCTCCAGCTGCATCAGCACGAACGGGGTGAAGTGGTCGTAGAGGATCCCCACGTCGATGTCGGCCGGGCCGAGGCCGCAGGCCCGCCACAGACGGCGGGCCACCACGCCCATCTCCGGCAGACCGGTCAGGTCGCCCCGGTAGAAGCTGGTCATCTGCTCCTGTGCCCGCCCGGCTCCCTGCGCGGCCGCCGTGATCACGGCCGGGGGATGCCGCAGGTCCCGGGCCCGCTCCACCGAGGTGACGACAAGCGCCTGCCCGCCGTCGGTCTCCTGGCAGCAGTCGAGCAGTCGCAGCGGCTCCACGATCCAGCGGGACGCGGCGTGCTCGGCGAGGGTGAGGGGACGGCCGTGGAAGTACGCCGCCGGGTTGGTCGCCGCGTACGTGCGGTCCACCACGGCCACGTGCCCGAACACCTCCGGCGTCAGTCCGTACGTGTGCAGATACCGCTGGGCCGCCATCGCCACCCAGGAGGCCGGGGTGAGCAGCCCGAACGGCAGCACCCAGCCGAGCGCCACCCCCTCCGCCGACGGCTCCCGGTGCTGCACGCCCGCGCCGAATCTGCGGCCCGAGCGCTCGTTGAAGGCGCGGTAGCAGACCACCACCTCCGCCACGCCCGTCGCCACCGCGAGCGCCGCTTGCAGGACGGTCGCGCAGGCCGCGCCGCCGCCGTAGTGGACCCGGGAGAAGAAGGACAGCTCGCCCATCCCGCAGGCCTGGGCCACGGTGATCTCCGGGCTCGTGTCCATCGTGAACGTCACCATCCCGTCCACGTCGGCCGGCGCCAGGCCGGCGTCGTCCAGCGCGGCCCGCACCGCCTCCACCGCCAGCCGCAGCTCACTGCGCCCCGAGTCCTTGGAGAACGCGGTGGCCCCGATCCCGGCGATCGCCGCACGGCCGCCCAGGGCGTCCCGCGTCCGCGCGCTCATGACGCGCCTCCGCCGGGATACGGGCCCGGGCCGGGAGACGTGCCCCCGCCGGGGAGGGTGACCGTCACCGTCCCGGTCACATGCCGACCGATGCCGTTGGCGCCGACGACCCGCACGGTCGCCGTGTCGCCGTCGTCCCCTTCGACGAGCTCCTCTATCCGGCCGGTCAACACCATCGTGTCCCCCGGGTAGTTGGGCGCGCCCAGCCGGATGGCGACCTTGCGGAGCACCGCCGACGGTCCGAAGTGGTCGGTGATGTACCTGCCGACGAGGCCGTTCGTCGTCAGGATGTTCATGAAGATGTCCGGCGAGCCCTTCTGCCGGGCCAGCTCCGCGTCGTGGTGCACGTCCTGGTAGTCGCGGGACGCGATCGCCCCCGCCACGATCAGCGTGCGCGTGACCGGGATCTCCAGCGGCGGCAGCTCGGCACCCACCCGCGGCTCCGCCGCGCCCTCACTCGCCATGTGCGATCAACTCCCCCAGTTCCTGGAGCACTTCGGCACCGCAGCCCAGATACGCGTCCAGCTGCCGGCCCCACAGGAAGTGCCGGTGCACCGGATGGTCGAGGTCGGCTCCCGCCCCGCCGTGCAGATGCTGGCCCGTGTGGACCACGCGGTGTCCCGCCTCGGACGCCCACCAGGCCGCGGTCAGCGCGTGCGTGGCGTACGGCAGCCCGGCGTCCCGCCGCCAGGCCGCCTCGTAGGCCGTCACCCGGATCGCCTCGATGTCCATGTGGGCGTCGGCGGCGCGCAGTTGGACGGCCTGCCGGGTGGCGAGCGGGCGCCCGAACTGCTCCCGGGCGCCCACATGCGCCACGGCCCGCGCCAGCGAGCCCGCGCACACCCCGGCCTGGAGCCCGGCGAAGGCCGTACGGGCGGTGGCGAGGACGTCGGCATGGGCCTCCGGGCCGCCCACCGGCTCGGCGGGTGCCCGGTCGAGGGTCAGTCTCCCCGCCGACCAGGGCGCCGTCAGCTCGACCGGGGTGACGGCCGTGCCCGGGCCGAGGGGGACCAGCCACAGCCCGCGGCCGGCGTCGGCGACCAGCACATGGGTGGCGTCCCGCAGCCACGGCACGACCGGGACCGTGCCGGTCAGCTCCCCGCGCGCCGAGGCCCGCACCGCGCCCTGCGCGGGAAGCGCCCCGGCCACCACGGCCGAGCCGTCCTCGACCGCCGGGAGCAGTGCGCCGCGCTGCGCGTCGCTGCCGTGCGCGGTGAGGGCCAGCAGGCCGTACACACAGCTCGCCGCGTACGGCACCTGGGCCGTCGTCCGCCCCTGTTCCTCCAGGAGCAGCACCAGCCCGAGCAGGCCCAGGTCCGTCACCGCGCCGACCAGGCCCGCCGCGCACAGGGCCTGCCAGAGCTCCGGGTCGCTGCCGGTCCCGGCCGCCTTCAGCCGGTCGGGGCCGGCCAGGTCGCCGAAGATCCGCGCGGCCAGGTCACGGGCCCCTGCCTGGGCCTCGGTGGGCGTGAAGTCCATGTCAGCCCTCTCCCTCGACGACCCGGAAGACCGGCAGGACCAGCGCGCCCTCGTCGCCCCCGGCGCTCCCCGCGTCCCCGGCGTTCTCGTAGCGGCGGAACTCCACCCGGACCGGCAGCCCGATGCGCACCTTGTCGTACGGCACCCCGACCACGTTGCTCACCATCCGCACGCCCTCGGCGAGCTGGATCAGGCCGACCGCGTACGGCGGATCGAAGGCCGGGAAGGGCGGATGGTGCATCACCACGTACGAGTGGACCGTGCCCTCGCCGCTCGCCTCGACCGTGTCCCACTCCGGGCAGCCGCAGGCGTTGCAGCCCGGCAGCCAGGGATGGCGCAGCGTGCCGCAGTCCGCGCAGCGCTGGATCAGCAGCCGGTGCCCGGCCACGCCCTCCCAGAAGCCCGCGTTGTCCCGGTTGACCACCGGGCGCGGGCGCCGGGGGCGCGGAGCGGGCGGATCCCGGTGCGCGGGGGCGTACTTGAGGATGCGGAAGCGGTGCGTGCCCACCAGCTCGCCGGCGACCCGGACGTCGGTGCGGGTGGTCACGAAGTAGCCCGTGCCCAGCTTCGTCGTCTTCCGCTCCGACACCGCCTCGATCACCGTGTCGAAGGCCACCTCGTCGCCCGGGCGCAGGGGCCTCAGATACTCCTGCTCGCAGTCGGTGGCCACCACGGACGTGCAGCCCGCCGCGTCGAGCAGGCCGATCAGTTCGTCGTAGGCGCCCGTGCGCCCCGCGTGTCCGGACAGACCGCCCATCGTCCAGGCCTGGAGCATGGTGGGCGGGGCGACGGCGTCCGGGCCCGCGTACACCGGGTTGGTGTCGCCCATCGCCTCGCACCAGTGCCGGATCATCGGCAGGTTCACCGGGTCCTTGCCCACGGCGGCGACGGCGGCCGCCCGCCCTGCGTACCCCGCGAGCCGGGCGCCCAGCTCGTCCGCCTGCGGAACCCGCGCGCTCGCCTCCGCCCCCTCCGGGACCCTCGTGCTCACCGCTGTCCCCTCCGCGTCCCGGCCGCTCGCGCCGTCCGTGCCATCCCGAGCCGCGTCGTCGCGACGATCTCCCGCTGCACCTCGCTCACCCCGCCCCCGAACGTGTTGATCTGTGCCGCCCTGTTCAGCCGCTCCAGCTCGCCGTCCCCGAAGACCCCCGGGGAACCCGCGCGGACCAGTCCCGCCTCGCCCGCGATCTCCTGACACATGCGATACGTCGCGACAGTCGATTCCGTTCCCGCGAATTTCACGCCGCTCGCCTCGCCGGGAGCCAGCCGGCCCGCCCCCACGTCCGCCACCAAACGCCAGCTGAGCAGGCGGTTCGCCGCCAGGCGGGCATGTGCCTCGGCCGCCCGAAGACGCACCCAGGGCTCGTCGATCCGGCGGCGCAGATTCACTGGATCGGGTGTACGGGCGGCGGCGAGCGCGGCTTCGAGACACTCCTCGGCCTGCATGCCGAGCGCGGCGAGCGCGACGCGTTCGTGGTTGAGCTGGCCGGTGATCAGCGACCAGCCCTCGTGCTCGGTGCCGACCAGGTTCCGGGCGGGGACGCGGACGCCGTCGTAGTAGGTGGCCGTCGTCGTCTGCCCGCCCACCGTCTCGATCGGCGTCCAGGAGAACCCGGGCGCGTCGGTCGGGACGAGGAGGATCGAGATGCCCCGGTGCCGGGGCGCCTCGGGGGCGGTGCGGCAGGCGAGCCAGATCCAGTCGGCGTGCTGGGCGCCCGAGGTGAAGATCTTCTGCCCGTCGACGCGCCAGCCGTCGCCCTCCCGCACGGCCCGGGTCCGCAGCGAGGCGAGGTCGGTGCCGGCCGAGGGCTCGGTGTAGCCGATCGCGAAGACGGCCTCGCCGCTGAGGATCCGGGGCAGGAAGCGGGCCTTCTGCTCCGCGCTGCCGTACCGCATGAGGGTGGGCCCGACGGTGTTGAGCGTCACCATGGAGACCGGGGCGCCGGCCCGGTGGGCCTCGTCGAAGAACACGAACTGCTCGTCCGCGCCGCGCCCCTGGCCCCCGTACTCGACCGGCCAGCCGAGCCCCAGCCAGCCGTCGGCGCCGATGCGGCGCAACAGGGCGCGGGGGTCGGCGGGTTCGCCGCGCTCGGGGAGCACGGCCCGGAAGTAGGCGCGCAGTTCGGCGCGCAGGCGCTGCTGTCGCTCCGTGGGGGCGAGGTGCACGGCGGGCCTCCCTGCCTCGCGGACCTTCCCGGGAAGATTTCTGACTGTCCGTCAGATCAGAGGAGGTGTCAAGGTCGCCGACGCCACAGCCCGGGCCCGGACTCCCGACTCCCCGGGAGAACGCCGACGCGGCGGCACCGAAGTGCCGCCGCGCGACGTGTTACGACCCCGAAGCACACCCCACGAGGGCCCTCACCGGGAGGGACCTCGTCCCGGGCTCACCAGAGGTCGGCGAAGTTGACGGACACGTCGTCATTGCCCTGCTGGAGGGCGGTGAAGGCGGAACCGTTGACCTGAGCGGTGTTGCTCCGGTTCGACGCGCCGTCGCCGACCGCGCTCTGCTGGGTGGTCGACGAGTTGCCGAAGTTGTCGTGGCCGACGCCGCTGCCGATGGCGCTCGCCACACCGGCGTTCGATCCGTGACCCGCGATGGCGCCGTTGTCTGCGGCGGCGACACCGCTGAACAGGGCGGCGGCGAGCGGGAGAGCAGCGACGGCGGCGACAACGCGGGCGGTACGGATGCTTGCCATCTTGTTCCTCCAGAAAGCGGCCCGAGAGGCCGAACGTTTGTGAACTGTGGCTGATGTCAGGGCAGTTGGCCGACTGCCTCGACTTCGTGGACGACGTCGCGAATCAAGAGTTGCCCACCGAATCCCCGGCGAACCACCCGGGAAGCCCCGATTAGCACGCAAGCGTGAGGACAAGTCGATAAACCCCCATCGCTACCATTCGTCTCCTCTCCCCCCAGGAGGCGCGCTTCGCCACTTTCGCACCCCAAGCGGCACAAGGGGTGAACCGTTCCGCCGCGCGCCCCGCCCCACCACCGGCTCCCCCGCACACCGAACGCGCCCCCCTTCCCTTTTTCGAACGTACGTACGAACATGGATTCATGGCCACCACCGACCGGCAGGCCACGACCCTGGCCCTCGCACACGCGCTGTCCGCCGCCGAACGCGGCCTGGCCGTCATCCCGCTGTCCCGGACGAAGCTCCCGGCCCTGCGCTCCCCCCACCGCGACGACCCCGACCCGGCCGGAGCGCGCTGCCACGGCATGTGCGGCCGCCTCGGCCACGGCGTGTACGACGCCTCGGCCGACCCCGGCCGCATCCGCGCGCTGTTCGCCGCCGCCCCCTGGGCCACCGGCTACGGCATCGCCTGCGGGCTGCCCCCGTACCACCTGATCGGCGTCGACCTGGACACCAAGTCCGGCACGGACTCCTCGGCCGCCCTGCGCGAACTGGCCCTGCGGCATCTGTTCACGATTCCGGAGACGGTCGTCGTCCGGACCCCGAGCGGCGGCCGCCATCTGTGGCTCACCGGCCCGCCGGACGCCGTCGTACCCAACTCGGCCGGCCGCCTCGCCCCCGGCATCGACATCCGGGGCGCCGGCGGCTACCTCGTGGGCCCCGGCTCACGCACCGACCACGGCGTCTACACCGCCGCACCGGGCACCGCGCACCTTGCCCCGGCCCCCTGCCCGCCGTCCCTCCTGCGCCTGCTCCTGCCCCCGCCGCGCGCCCCGCACCCGGCCCCGGCCGTCCCCGGCGACCACGGCCGCGGCCTGATCCAGTTCGTCCTCTCCGCCCACGAGGGCCAGCGCAACACCCGGCTGTTCTGGGCGGCCTGCCGCGCCTACGAGAACGGCCTCGGCCCCGCCCTCGCGGACGCCCTGACCGAGGCGGCCCGGGGCACCGGCCTGACGGAACGCGAGGCCCGCGCGACGATCGCCTCGGCGGCCCGGATGACGGGACACCGACCGTGAACCAGCCGTGAACCGGGCACGGAAAAGGGGCGCCCCCAACCGGGGCGCCCCTTCTGACCAGCACATCTACGCTCTGTGCGGAGGCGGTGGGATTTGAACCCACGGTGACATCGCTGCCACGACGGTTTTCAAGACCGTTCCCTTAGGCCGCTCGGGCAACCCACCTCGTCCCCGTCCCACCTGGGGCGGAGCGGCTACAGCCTACCGGCCTCGGGCCTCGCGCGGGGTCCTTGGTCCACACAGGGTCCACTGGCTCTGATTCGACCCAAGATCCCTCCGGATCCGCCCTTTGGCCGAGGGCCCGATACCGAGGAAGCCTACTGTCGCGCTAGCCGCAGACATCGCCCCGCGAGCGCTGTTGCACCTGCCCTGACATAATTATCGAACAGCTATTCGGTATGTGACCTACGAGGACGGTCTTGCTCGCCATGTGTCTTTACTGCGAAAATTTCAGCCATGAACCCACAGTCGTGGCTCGACGCGTTCGTGCAGCGCAATCTGGTGGATCTTGCGCGGATGCGCGAGTACTGCGAGCAGGGCCTCGCTCAAGCGATGGTCCCGGAGCGCAAAAAGCGACCCAAGCCCGAGCGCATCCGGGGTGAGGTCGTCTCCATGGACATGCGCGACCGGGTACTGCTCGCCGCCGACAACCCGGTCTTCCGATCGGGACGGTTCAAGCTCGAAGCTCGACCGAATCGCTCCATTTGTCTGATCGAGAAGGAAACAGGGGTAGAAGTCCGCGTCCGCAAGGTGAGCGAACCGCCGGCCGTCGACCGCGCTACCTACACCTGGCCAGACGTGCAGCAGACAACACTTTTCGACCCCAGGAGGGAGAGCCTCGATCCAGGGCTCACGCCTGTCCTAGTGTGGTTCATCGACAAGCACGACCTCCTGAATCACTTCCGAGCAGTGATCGTGGACAATCTGGAGGAGCTCAAGCGCTCCCCTATGGTGGTCTGCGCCTCGACCGAGGTGCCCCCGCTCGCTTCTCTGAAGAGTCTGACTGGAGCAGCAACAGTCAGTACGCCGAAGGACGACTTCGAAGACTCGGTGGTATCACGGCGTCCGCGCCGGGAGGAGGGGTCGGGGGAAGTTCCACCACAGTTGTAGGCCCGACGACAAGCACGATGGAGATGGGTTGCTGTGGCTGACACGATCCCTGTGTATGGATACCGCGTACGCCAGGCGCGGACGATCCGCCGCAGTCCTATCAAACCGCTGGCTCAGCTGCTGGACATGTCGCCCTCGTCCTGGACCGCACTGGAACGCTCTACTACGACGGACATGCCCCGAATGCGCTTGAGAAGGCTCGCCACTAGCCTGAGGTTTCCGGCCGAGTTCTTCACCCAGCAGCCAGGGCTGCCGATTCACCGGGGCTCGTTGTTGTTCCGTGCCAAGAAGTCCATAAAAGCAGCGCAAGTGGATGCCCTCACCGCGTTCGCTGAGATGACGGCCGAGCTACTGGCCAGTCTCGCTGAGCATGCGACGCAGCCACCCCTCCGGCTCCCCCTGTCACTACCTTCGGGGACGTCTCCGGAGGAAGCTGCTCGCCTAACACGTGCCGCACTTGATCTGCCGGAGAACGAGCCGATTAGCCACGTTACCCACGCGCTAGAGCGCGCCGGCGTTCCAGTGGTTGTCGCGGACGTCGACATGCCTGACGCCAGGCATGATGCGTTCTCCGTCTGGGTCGGCGACTTCCATGAACAACCCCTGATCGTGGGGCGCCCGGTGAACTCATGGGAGCGCACACGATGGTCCATCGCTCATGAGGCAGGCCATCTCGTGTTGCATCGAGGCGGCGTCGGCGAGGTAGATGAGGATGAAGCCAACCGCTTCGCCAACGAATTCCTCTTGCCTAGCGAGATGCTGAGGGAAGAGTGGCCTGAGGCTGTAACGCTGAGTTCCCTCATGCCACTCAAGCAACGGTGGCAGATGTCCCTGGCCGCGCTGATCGTGCACGGCAAGCAACAAGGCCTCCTGGACGAAGACCGGGCGTCCGGGCTGTTCAAGCAGCTATCCGCCCGGCGCGATGCCGTCAGCGGCGTTACTTGGCGCGTGCAAGAGCCGGGATGGTCTGACCAGGAACCTGAGCGACCGAGGCTGCTAGCTGTGATGGCAGAACGCGGCCTGGACCGTCCAGCAAGCGCCGAACTCTTCGCCACGCTCACAGGTGGGTGGGCTGTGGACTTGATGGAACAGATCGTCTCTGGCCAGCGCTCAGCGCCTGCAGTGGTCCGGGAGCAGGCACGGGCGGCGCTTTCCGCCCTGCCGTCGAACGTCGTAGCACTTCGCCGGGCATAGCAAAGTCGGCCCGTCATGGGCCCGCCTGTATCGATTCACAGCGGGACCCATGCAGAGACTGTGAGACAGCGAGAACGCAGGAGGGTGCCTTCGACAAGAGGCACCCCTCGCTGGCTCTGTTCACGGAATCCGGTTCTGGCACAACTTCTATGGTCGACTACGGAGAGTCATGATCGTCGCTAGGGTCGGCGTGTCCATAGTACTCGGCGTGTGCCCGTTGGGCTTGCAGGAGCGATACGTCAGGCGGGGGGACGGGTTCACCACGTCGAAATGCTCCAAGGCAATCCAGAGCATGTTGAATCAGAGGCCGGAAAAGACGCCTGGGGTGCACCCGATCCGAAATCGCCTCCCAGTCCTCCATGGTCATTAGAATGTCACTGATTCGTCGTCGGAGTTCGCTGTCACGCAAGCGTCGGACAGCGATGCTCGGCGGGCCAAAGAGGTCCTCAAGAGGATCCACCCATGCATCATGAGCCTCGTCGTCCCACTGCCGAACTCGTTGTTCGGGAGCCGTTCGGACGTGCCGTTGGAGGTCCCAGAACCCGTTCTCCAAGATGCCCACGGCGGCAGTTTCAAGCTCGCGAATGCGTGTCTCCTCGGCACCGTGCGCCTGCTGCCGCTGGACAAGGTAAGCAGTGACGCCGGAGACGATCGCACCGAGCACTGTGCCGACGAACCCGAATACTGCAGGCAACCAAACGTTCATGGTAGGCAGTGTGGCGTGCAGTAGCGCATTGTCCGGTGTAAGAGAGCGAGATTTTCGCGGATTACATTCAAGCTTCAGGCCAGGAGGACGCGTGCACGAAGGAGTGCACCCGTCACTCACAGTGGCCTCTGCCCGGAAGTTGAGTCAGAACCCAATCTCGTGAACAAAGCCACCTCGCGGATGACTGCCTTGGTCGGGGCTCAGATTGCTTGGCCCCTGCCACGCTGCTCCAGGTCAGCCGAGATAGGGCCGCTCGCGGTGCTCCAGAAAATGACCGATCCGGAGCCGCTGCGTGTGGTGCATCGGCAGTCGATCAATCTCCTCTGGCTGGACGAACCGAAGCTCCGTGGACTCGTCCGAGATCGCGAGTTGTCCGCCGACCACGCGAGCGGTGAAACAGACATTGAACTGTCGGCGCACCTCACCGTCCGTATAGGCGATGACGTGGCGCGGGTCTGTGTATGTGCCAACGAGCCCGGTGATCTCCACGTCCAGGCCCGTTTCCTCCTTCACCTCTCGGACGGCGGTGCCCGGAAGCGAGTCGGTCATCTCCATGCCGCCACCGGGCAGTGCCCAGAGATCGTTGTCTCGTCGGCGCTGCAGGAGAATGCGTCCTTCCTCGTCAATGACCACCGCGGATGCCGCAACGACCAAACTGTTGGGCTTGGGGGCGTCCGGGTCGTCGTAGTACTCGGTCCGTGCCATGATCACCCTTCTCGGACTGGTGTCGCGGTCGCCCACACCGCAGCGAAGCTGTCAGCGTAGGTATCGAACATGCCGCCTGACCCACTTCGGCGCAGGTGCCAAACAGGGGCACCATAGGCGTTCACGCCCCAGACGTGAGCGTTGACCAGTGCCTGATCATCGGCCCGGTAAATCGAGTTGTAGAGCGTAGTGGCATGGGTTCGCACCTCGATGCCCGGTACCCCGACAAGGGGCCGATAGTGCATCAGCGCAAGACGGCAACGGGACTGGATCCCGTGGCCGAACTTCTCTTCCTCACCACGCTGTTGAACGTTTGAGCTGTCCGCGTCGCCGAGTGCGATACGGACTGCGCAGCCCTCGGCCGCGCGCTCCTTCAAGAGCTCGTTGAGCCTTGGGTACGCCTCGTGCAGGAAGACGGCGGCGTACACCAGCACGTCGATTTGACTGCGAGCCTGGGTCAGCATGTCCACGAAGGTGGACACGGGGATATCCGCCCGCTGATCGTAGAGAGCTACGAGTTCGGGACTGACGGCGCGGGCGGGGCGTGCCTGCCGGAGCGCTGGCCATAGAGCGTGCACGTCTTCTCCTAGCGTTTCCGCTGCCAACATGGCCGTGGCACGGCGCGGAGTACGTCCCAGATTGACCCATCGTTCGACGGACTTGGGATCGACTTCGACCTTGTCCGCGAGGGCGTTGTACGTCCAGCCGCCGGCCGCCATCGCAGCACGTAACCTCTCGTTCGGCATCTCAATCTCTCCTAACACCCGGGGACGGCACTAGGGACGTTCTACCCGACCCGGGACGTCCCGCAGTGGGGTTTGTCGGAGGTTCCAACGTCCTGTTGGGCCGCAGCATGCTCGTGTGCCATGGCGAGCAACCAGCAGACCAGACCAGGCATCGGTGAACTGGCGAAGGACAGCGCCAGCGGACGTATCGGCGTCGTCATGAGTGAGGTCGGCGCCCGGGTGCAGATAAGGCCCGTCGGTGGTGGCGTCGAGTGGGATGCCCTGCCGGCCAACGTGGTGGCGCTGACCGCGCGGGAGGAACTGAGAGCCCGCCTGGCCATCAGGAACGGCAACAGCCGGGACGGCCTGTGATGCGCGCCATCGGCCGGTACGCGGGGGTCCTGTTCATCATCGTGATCAGCGGGTCGTGTGGCCTGGTGATCGGCATGGCCCTCGGAACCAGCCAGTAGACCGGCCGCCCCGAACGGGGTGCCAGTTCCCCGGCTCCCCTTCCCCGCTCGGGGCGGCCTTCCAAGCCCCCGGTCACCCGTGGCCCATGCCCCGGCGACCGGTACGGGAGCAAGTGCCAGAGCACCGCGACACTCAAGGAGTACTCGCATGACGGCAACGGTCAACGACCAGAGGACCGGACGCGCAGTGGCTGGTGAGGAACTGTTCGACAGCCTCACCCACTTCGTGGTCGTCCACAACGAGCAGTCGCCCGAGAGGGCGGAACGGATCGCGGACCAGGCGGTGGCCTTCGTGGTCACTGCGGCGACCGCCACCGTCCCCATGGTCCCGTCGGATGACGTAGACCTCGGTCTGCACGCGCTCATCCTGCACACGAAGGAGTACGCCGACCTGTGCGAGCGGTTCGCCGGCCGCTTCCTCCACCACAACCCGAAGCCGGGCGGCGGAGCGCGTGACCCGGAGAAGGTCGCCGCCTCCGCGCACGCGATGAAGGCAGCCGGGTTCATGGTCTTCGACGACCTGTGGACCGTGGACGGCACGAACCTCGCGCAGTGCGACTCGGACTGCGGCCGTCCATACGGTCAGGCGTAGCGACACGACGCCAGCGACGCGGCCGGCCTCGGCTCGGGGTCGGCCGCCTCGCCCGGAAGGAGAACAGACGTTGTCCGGGACACCCGCTGAACTGCCGATCGTCGTGCTCGACGCGCTCATGCCTACGACTCAGCGCCTGGTCGTCAATCGCCGGGGCTCGATGGTCTGGGAGGTCGAGAGCCATCGGGGGCACTACGCCGTGAAGGTCGGCTATCCGATTGAGGCTACAGCCGAGTGGTCCGCCCAGCCCTGGACGGCGCTCGCGCCCGCACGTGAAGGTGCCGTGCTGCACCGCCTCGACTTCCATGACTTCGCGTACGGCGAATGGGAGCAGGGCACCTGGAACTTCCAACCGTGGCGCGAAGGGCCGGACCTCTACAGGCTGTGGGAGCCCTGCCGTGTGCAGGACTCGCGCGTCGAACCGCACACCAGCGTGGCGCTCGGCTGCGTGGAGGCACTGGCCGAACTGCACGGCAAAGGCTGGGCCCACGGTGACGTGCAGCCTGCGCACTTCATCATCGGTCCGGAGCGGACGCACCTCATTGACCTGGCCTTGGCACGCGGCGGCCACGTCCCCGAGGGGTACGACTTCCCGTTCCGCGGCTGCCTCGTCCACTACGAGGCGCCAGAGATTGCGCGCAGTGTGCTCGAAACCGGTGAGGCAGAGCCTACGCAGGAAGCCGACGTCTACGGGCTCGGCGCGTCCCTGCTCATCTCCGCCACGGGCTGGCGGGCTGTCGAGTACCCGGACGACGCACCGCGCCCCGAGCAGAGACGAGCCGTCGCGAGCGGCAAGCGCCGGCCTGTGAAGGTGCACGGCGAGCTGGGCGAACTGATCGACGCCATGCTGAGCCCCGCTCCTGAGGACAGGCCCACGATCTACGAGGTCGGTAAGGCCTTGAGCTGAACCGTAGATCCACCAACTAGAAAACCGGACCACCCCTCGGCCTGGACAGCATTCGGGGTGGTCCGGTCGCGGAATCCCTGGTCAGGACCCCGGTGCCGATGGTACCGGGGCGGTTGGCGTGCTCGTGTGCGGGTGCTGCTGCAACCCCGGCTCAGAGTTGTCGACTTGGAAAGGGGTTCTGACCTGAGCCACCGAAAGTCAGCCACGACGGCGGGTGCGCCGAACGAGCACCCGTCACGTGTGTTTCCAGCAACCACCCGCTGGCCTCAGCCACGCTTCTTCAATGCGTCACGGACCTCGACCTCATTCCGGCCTGGGCGTTGCCGCCTCAGCCGTCTGACGCACCGGTTCCGCTGCGGCTCTAATGCCGATCCGGCTGCGGAACTGTGGCTGACTGGCTGGTGGGTCTCGCTTGGCCGGTGTCGGCCTGGTCCTGGTGCTCGGAGCAGTCGGGTTGCTTCCTGGTCTGGTCGACCGCCTTGGCGGTGCTGCGCGCTGAGCGGCGGGGGGCCGCCGGAGCGGTGGCGGAGACAAGGAGCGGTGGCGGCCACGGGCCGCCAGCGCGCGCGGGCCGCCGTAGGCGGGCCGCCTTGATCCAGTAAAGAAACTCTGAACAGCTCCGCTGCGCTGGGCCCCTGGCCGGTCATGCGGCCATGCGCTGCCCCTGCTTTCTCATCCGTTCCGCAGTTTCCCGACCGCTATGAATGCCTATGGGCGCATTGCTGCCCATTTGTTCCGGCGGTCGGCGGAAAGTATCCACAGGTCGGCCGATGCATGGTTGCTGCCTGTGGAAAAGCCGCGGCTTACTACAGTCGTCGTTATGTAATCGTGATCTTTGGGGTGCCCTGGTGGTAAGCGGTCTGGTCGATGGGGCGTGCTGGTCGTTGGCGGTCACGCACGGCCGTTATGTGCTCGTGCCCCTGGTCGCCTCTCCATGGTCGGTGGCGTGGTCGGGGACGAGTGGTGAGCTGGCTGCATGGGTGCCGAAAGAACTGTGAGGCAGGTCACGAGAGGCGGCGTCACACCGGAGCGGTGTTTTTCAACCTGTACCGAGTGCAGGGGATCGCTCGTCACGGTGGAGGTGTCCGCTTTCGATGATCTGCTGTCTCGCACCTCGGAGGGTCCGGCGGAGCTAGGTACGAAAGAGGCGAGAAGAGTGATCGGCGTCATATCTGTTCAGAGTCACACGGGACTCGAAAAACCGACCTCTATGGGCGTCCGCTCGAAACGGGGCGGCGCAACATAGCCGATGATCGCCGGTTACCCAAACTGGCGTTTCTCCAGACCATTGATGCACTGCCGGGACGACTGGAAGGACAAGCGATATGAGCGCGCAGAAAAGCCGCGGGCCCGTACGGCGGGACGCGAAAGAAGGTTGTTGCCCGCCCGACGGGAGCGCGGAGCCGTCCACCTCGCACCTGCCCGGTTCGGCCGGTAGACCTGTCTCAACAGCCGCGATGACGGCTTGCCGAGCGCCACGGGCAAGCCCTGATCCGGCGGTGGATGACCGCTGGGCAAGCCTTCGGGTAAGCCCCCGGCGGTGGCTGAACTCGACACGCAGCAGCAGCACAACAACGAACGGGTGGAAATGAACAAGCACGAGGCAGCACTGATTGCGGCGAAGATCAAGGAAATTGAAGACAAGGTGACGCGGCTGGAGGATCTTGCGCGTCGGGTGCTCGAAAACGCCCGTGCTACTTCTTCGGCGACTTCTTCGCCTCGGTGACGCCGCCGAGTTGGCCGAAGACCTGGAACAGGGTGTCCAGCCTGGCATTTATGGCATCCAGTCGTTCCGACAGCTCGATGTATTCCGGCGTGGGCATCTGCCCGCCGCTTGCCGCCTCGGGAGCGCCGGCCTTCGGGTCGGCCTCCGGCAGAGGATCCGCGACGAAGTTGCCCCGACCCGGCATGGTGTTGATCAGTCCTTCGTCGCGCAACATGCGCAGGGCGGAACGCGCGGTCATGTTGGCGATCTCGTAGGTCGATTCCAGGTCACGAGACGAAGGAACCCGCTCGCCCGGCTTGAGGCGGCCGGAGCGGATCTGCCGCCGTAGCTCCTCGGCGACCAGACGGTATGGCGGGGTGTCGGAATCCTTGGGCAGCTTCATAGCCCGAGGGTAGCGGGCCTGGCCCGTCTACCGCAGTAAGACCCTGTTGCACCTCCTATTTTCCACATGCACCTCCCCGCCATAGGTGCGATGTGCGCTAGGCGCTTGACGGGCCCTTGGCAGGTGGTGCACTGTTGATCTCGCTTCGCCACTCCCGGCGGAGCACCTACCGAAAGGACGTAACTCCCATGGCTCGTATTCGTGTTGGCCTGCTCCCGTCCGCGTCGTTCATGGTCGGCAACCTGCCGGTGCCGAAGTACGCGGACCAGGAGAAGACGCAGTTCGCCGTGGACCGTGAGACCGGCGCGAAGCTGTTCGTGGTCACCCTCTTCTTCATGGAGGACGACCGCGCCGAGGCCATGAAGATCACGGTTCCGGAGACCGGTCTCCCCAACGGCCTCAAGCCGGGCATGCCGGTGATGCCGGTGGAGCTGTTCGCCACTCCGTGGGCCCGGATCTTCAACGGCTCGCTCTCGGACGGCATCGCCTATCGCGCAGAGCGCCTGGACCTGGTCGGCGGGTCCTCCCCGGCCGCTGAGGCGGCGTGAGCGGCAGTGCTTTCCGGTCCGGCGTCGAGTGCAGCTACCCGCTGCCTCACGCCGGGCCGGATGCCCGGCTCACCGATTCCCTCATCAACTCGGTGGCGGCCGTGCTCGTCGGCTACGGCTTCCCCCGCCTTACCGCCCCGGATCGGGCGGCCCTCGAAACGGCCCTTGCGGCCTTCCTCTACACCTCGCAGGAGAGCAACACATGAAGGACAACGACCCGACGGGAGGGGCCTTCGGCTACGGCCCCCTGGTCGTCGGCGTGGCGCTGGCCGTGCTGGTCGGCTGGTCGGTGTGGTGGGTGGTCCGTTACCTGCGGGCCGATGCCATGACCCGGCAGTCCATCCGGCAGGCCGTGCGGGTTCGGCGGACCTGGAAGCGGCTCGCGCAGATGCTGAAGCTGTGCGCCACGGACAAGATGCCGACCCCGCTGGCCTCCCTGGCGAACACGGACAACAAGCCCGCCAAGCCCCGCGTCCTGGTCCCTGCGCTGAAGGTCACGCACGACGCGTTCGGGGTGATCGCGCGGGCGGGATGTCTGCCGGGCGTCGGCCTGGCGGAGTACCAGAAGGCGGCCCCCTACCTGGCGGATGCCTGGCGTATGACCCGCGTGTCAGCGCTGCCGGGAGACAAGCCCGGACACGTCATGCTGCGTGGAGTGCGCGTGGACCCGCTGATCACGCCGACCGTTCACACGCCCACGGGCCGCCCGCCTGAGGAGTACGCGAAGTGGGACCTGGGGGTGGACGAGTTCGGCATGCCCGTATTCGTGCCCCTCAAGGAAGTGCCCGGAGTGGCTGTCGGCGGCCTGCCGGGCTTCGGCAAGACCTCGTGTGTGAACCGGCTGGTGTGTGACTGGGCGCCCTCGCCGGCCGTTCAGTTCGTCTTCTTCGACGGGAAGGTCTCCCACGCCTACGAGGGCGACTACGCCGACCTGGCACAGCGGGCGTTCGCGTTCTGCGGGGATGACCTGGAAGAAGCGAACAAGCTCCTCAAGGAGCTGGTGGCGCTGCGCCGTGCCCGCTCCGCGAGCATCCGCAAGGTGCTGGGCAAGAAGAACATGTGGCACGTCGGCCCGTCGGCTGACTGGCCCCTGATCGTCATCGTCATCGACGAGGCCCACACCTACTTCCGCGACCACAAGGGCTCCGACCCGGCCACGAAGAAGCTGGCGGCGTTCGCTGCGGAGAACGCCCGGCTCACGGAGGACCTGGTGAAGAAGGGCCGCTCGGTCGGCTTCCTGACCATCCTGACCACGCAGAAGACCACCGGAGACGCCATCCCCACCTTCATCCGCGATGTCTGCCCGGTCGGCCTGTCCTTCGCACAGAAGACCGCTGACGCCGCCGTGGCCGCGCTCGGCGACGACATCCGCGAGTGGCCCGACGCGAGCCCGGTCCTCCTCCAGGACCCCGCGTACGTCGGTGTCGCGGTCATGTCGCAGCACGGCCGACCCGGCTTCATCCGCATCCGCACCCCCTACGTCGCCGACGAGGATGCCGCCCGCGTCGCCGAAGCCACCGCCCACCTGGTGCAGCACCCCGCCCGGCTCCTGGAGAACCTGACCGGACGGACGGACGTGGACCTCACCAAGGACGACCCCGAGCCCCCCGCCATGGCGGCCTGACACACAAGGAGGACAGATGCGTCTCCGCATCCGCAAAGCGGTACGGGCCATGAGGCGGGCCACCGCTAACGGACGCTTGCTGGATGCCGCAGCGATCGGCGTCACGGCCTACCGCACCGCAAACGGCAGGGAACGCCAACTCCTGGAAAGGTTCCTCGGCCCCAACGCAGCCGAGATGGCCAGGCACAGGCCCTGACGGGTCCTGGCAACGAATCCCACGCAGCCACGAAAGGAGGTGAACTCAATGACTGAGGACCGGATCACCCAGCGCACCGTGACCGTCGTCATGGGCATCATCGCCGCCCTGGCGTTCGTCTTCTCCTTCGGCAACGTCTGGGCCCTGGCCCTGCGCCTGGGCGTCCCCGCCCCCATCGCACCCCTGATCGCCCCCATGGTCGACCTGTCCGTGGTCGGGCTCCTGGTCGCCCTGCGCTACCTCTCCCTGCGGGGCGTCCCGCCCGACCAGATGAAGGCGGCTACCCGCCTCATGCACGTCTCCGGCCTGCTGACCCTGGCCCTCAACATCGCCGAACCCATCGTCGCCGAGCACTACGGCCGCGCCGCCGTGGACGCCGTGGCCCCGGTGCTGCTCCTTGGCTGGGGAGCGGTCGGCCCGCAGCTACTGCGCTCCTTCCACACAGTCACCACCGACGCAGCCGCCCCGGCTCCCGCTGCCGAGACGGAATCGACCCACGAACCCGCCCCGGATCCGGTTGCCGAGACGAAGCCCGTCCCGGCCTCCACCGAACCGGAAACCGCCCCGTCGCCTACGCCACCCCTCACGCCGGAACCGGCCCCGGTCGCCACGCCCATCGCTCCGGCGCTCGTCGCTCCTGCCCCTGCCCCTGCGGTCAAGGTGCCTGAGCCCCTGCTCGCCGAAGCACGCTCCATCGCCGCCTCCCACCGCGCCGAGCACGGCGAACCCATCACAGCGGCACAGCTCAAGCGGCGACTCGGCATCGGCCTGCCCATGGCCACCGCCCTCCACGCCGCCCTGTAGAGCCGCGCTTCCCCGCCGGCCTCCCGGCATCTCCCGCCCTCGCCCGTCCCTGGGCCCAGTCCGTCATGCCTGCGGGCAGCAGCCCGAGCGCACTGTTCGCTGCTGCCCGCAGGTCCCACCCTCGCGCCAGAGAGGAGACCCCGCCACCCATGCGCCGCCCCCTCGACCTGCGGCACGTCATCAGCCCCGGCCTGCGGGACCTGATCGAACTGGCCAACACCCACGACTTCGACCGCGTACAAGAGCAGGTCCGCAACCTGCGCGGCTGCACCAGCCCTATCAACCTCCACGGCTGGACGATCACCACCGACCAGACCACCAAGGAAGTGGTCCGCTCCTACCGCTCCGAACACGAACCCTCCGGACGGCTGCTGACCACCTGCGGCAACCGCCGCGCATCCCGCTGCCCCGCCTGCTCCCGCGTCTACGCCGCCGACACCTACCACCTGATCAAGGCCGGACTCTCCGGCGGCAAGAACGTCGCCGAAACCGTCCGCGACCACCCCCGCGCCTTTGTCACCCTCACCGCTCCCTCCTTCGGCTCCGTCCACCGCAACACCGACAGCGCAGGCAAGCCCCGCCCCTGCCGCTGCGGCACCCAACACGCCGACGACGACCCAGCCCTGAGCACGCCGCTGAACCCGGCCACCTACGACTACGCCGGGGCCGTCCTCTGGAACGCGCACGCCGGACAGCTCTGGGCACGCTTCACCACCTACCTGCGCCGCGCCCTGGCCAAGCACTTCGGCATCACGCAGAAGGCGCTGAACTCCGCCCTGCGCGTCTCCTTCGCCAAAGTCGCCGAGTACCAAAAGCGCGGCTTGGTCCACTTCCACGCCGTAATCCGCTTCGACGGACCCGACGGCCACACCACCCCGCCCCCAGCCTGGGCCACCTTCGATGCCCTCAAGGCCGCCGTGGGCCTGGCAGTCAAACAGGCCCGGCTCACCATCGAATCCGACTCCATCGGCGAACGCGTCATCACCTGGGGCCGCCGGTACAAGGTCGACCCCATCACCGCCCTGGGCGACGGCGAACTCACCGACGCCAAGGTCGCCGGATACGTCGCCAAGTACGCCACCAAGAACGCTGAGGGCGCGGGCACCGTGGACCGCACCCTGATGTGCCGCCCGTGCGCCGGACGCGGCTACCTACGCGGCCCCGACGGCTTCCACGACCGGTGCCCCGACTGCGACGGCACCGGACAGGCCGAACCCATCAAGGCCCTGCCCATCCAGCAGCACGTAC
This sequence comes from Streptomyces sp. NPDC025793, assembly GCF_055558375.1. NCBI lineage: Bacteria > Bacillati > Actinomycetota > Actinomycetes > Kitasatosporales > Streptomycetaceae > Streptomyces > Streptomyces sp. NPDC025793. Next base: position 137,285 of record NZ_JBVHMR010000002.1, read on the forward strand.
GTCAGATGATCCGTACCGCCTGGGACCTCGGCCACCTGCCGGAGTTCGCCGAGCTGAAGCTCTGGAAGTGGGCTCACATGCTCGGCTTCCGCGGCCACTTCTCCAGCAAATCCCGCGCCTACTCCACCACCCTCGGCGCCCTCCGCGACGTACGCCGCGCCTGGCGCCTCGCCCAAGCCGAAGCCGCCCGTGCCCGCGCCGGCCACCCCACCACCGACGAGACCACCCTCGTCACCGCCTCCTCCTGGACCTACCTCGCCAGCGGCTACCGCCCCGGCGAAGAACTCCTCGCCGCCCAGGTCCGCCACGACCTCAACCAAGCCGACCGCATCAAGACCGAAGGGGAGCCCTGGCTGTGACCACTCCGACCAAGGCCGACAGGCAGACGCTCAAGCTGGGGGAAGCACTGGCTGAGATCGGGGTGTCCCGTGCCGCCTTCTACCGCATGCGTGCTCGGGGCCAGGCTCCGAGGCACCTGAAGCTCCCCAACGGGCAGATCCGCATACGCCGAGCCGACCTCGACGCCTGGTTCGACTCCTGCGAGGTGCGGGAAGCGTGCTGACCTACGACGTGCAGATCTGGAGCATCCGCAAACGGGCCGACCGCGTGGCGGCCTATCAGCTCCGCTGGCGGGTCGGCCCCCGGCCCTTCTCCAAGAGCTACAAGATCAAGGCTCAGGCCGACGGTCGGCGCTCGGAGCTGCTGGCGGCTCTGCGCAACCGTGAGCAGTTCGACACGGAAACCGGCCTGCCCGCCTCGGAGCTGCAGGCGCTCAACTCCACCACGTGGTACGCCCATACCCGTGCGTACGCGGAGATGAAATGGCCTGGCGCCTCGGCCAAACACCGCGCGAGCATCGCTGACACGCTGGCCACCATCACGCCGAAGCTGGTCAAGGACAACCGAGGGGCCCCGGTTCCCAAGGTGCTCCGTATCGCCCTCTACTCGTGGGTGTACCGCTTCGTCCTCGGCGACGACGGGACGCTGAAGCCGCGTATCGACGTTGAGAAACCTCCCGCCGACATCGCGTCTGCGCTGGACTGGATCAGCCGAAAGTCCGTCGACATCACCGCGCTCAACACTCCCTCGGTGGTGCGTACGGCGCTCGACGCGCTGAAGCTGAAGCAAGACGGCACGGCCGCTGCCGAGAATACGGTGAATCGCAAGCGGACGGTCTTCAGCAACTGCCTTCGGTACGCGGTCGAACGGGAGCTCCTGGCGACCCTGCCCCTCGACAAGGTCGACTGGACTCCGCCCGAAACTGACGACGAGATCGACTTCCGGTTCGTCCCCGACCCCAAGCTGGCGAAGGCGCTGATCGACGCCGTAGGCGAGCAGGGGGCACGCGGACGCCACCTGATGGCGTTCTTCGGCTGCCTCTACTACGCGGCCAACCGCCCTGGTGAGGCGGCCAATCTCCGGGAAGAAGACTTCACCCTGCCCGAAGAGGGCTGGGGAGAAGTGCTGCTGTCCACGAGCACGCCCCGCGTCGGCTCCGGGTGGACCGACACAGGCGAGTCATTCGATACGCGCGGCCTGAAGAAGCGAGCTCGCAAGGCAACCCGGCCTGTGCCGATTCCCCCCGTCCTCGTGCGCCTGGTCCGCGAGCACATCAAGGAGTTCGGTACCACTGAAGACGGCCGGCTCTTCCGTGCAACCCAGGGCGGCGGCCTGCTGTCCAAGGAGTACGGGCAGGTTTGGAAAGTGGCTCGACTCGCGGCGCTGACCGAGTCTGAAGCGGCTTCCCCCCTGGCTGAGGTGCCGTACTCCCTCCGCCACGCGGGCGTCTCACTCTGGCTCGAATCCGGAGTCTCCCCGGCAGAGGTCGCACGCCGGGCAGGCCACAGCATCGCAGTTCTGTTCCGCTTCTACGCCAAGGCCATCCACCGCAAGCAGACGCTGGCCAACCAGCAGATTCAACAGGCTCTCGACGCGATCGACGAGCACGACCACGAGTAGGCGGTTACCTACTCGTATTCGGCATGCCTTGTGGGGTCCCCCTGAGCCATGGCTGTCGTCGGGTGGTGGCCCCACCACTACGCGTTGGCCGCTTTCCTGATGGCCTTGCCGATCTTCAGATCCAACTCAGTGAGGCCGAGGAGGCCACCGAAATGCTTGGCACAGCCTGGGTGTTCCTCAAGAGCACCAGCCAGGAGAAGAGCGGGCTCGCCCTGTAGGGTCCGCAGCCACGCAGCGATCTGGTCCTGTGCTCTGTACTGGTTCCAGACGGCGTCCCAGGTGCACATCGTGCGGGCGGCTTCGTCCAGCAGGTTCCATGCACCTCTGGATGCGGCGAAGGCTGACACGCGCTGAAGCCAGAGGGTGGCTCGATTGGCCTCCGGGAATTGGATGCGGCGGCGCGGGGTCGAAGCATGGTTGCTCATCGCTTCGAGGAGCCGTGCAGCATCGGCCGGGAGCTCGATGAGTACCTCGGCTGCAACCTCGGGCTTCAGCTGAGTCAGCGTGTCGATGTACAGGTCCGGGTCTTCCGGATGGTCGGCTATGAGGGAGAGGAAGGCTTCCAGGGACTCGCGGCTTCCGATAAGTGCCAGTGCGAGCAAGCGCTCGGCTTCTTCTCGAGTAGGCAGTTCCGTCTCGGCGAGCTGGTCCTGGACCAGTTGGCGTAGCTCGGTGGCAGTCTGGGGGCGATTGCGCGGATCGCGGGCTGTCGCCCTGCGGACGATGTTCCTCCAGGGGCCCGGAGCCGGCAGAAGAGGCACATTCATCTCCGGATGCTCGTCGGTGAGGGCCCAAGCGATGACACGGCCGACCCCGTAGATGTCCGCTGCGGCAGTCGCCTGGTGTGCGTCGATGAACAACTCAGGCGCAGCGAAGCCATCGGTTCCCACCTCCGTACGCGTGCGGTCCGCCTTGGTGGTCTGACCGCGGGGCCGGCGAACAACGCCCCAGTCGCCGAGTCGCCAGCTGCCGTCGAGCAGGAGGATGTTGGAGGGTTTGACGTCTCGGTGGAGCCATCCATGAGTGTGGGCAGCGTGCAGCACGTCAATGAGAGCATTTACCAGGTCCAGTAGTGCCGTTGGATTTTGCAGGAGGTCGCGGTGATCTTCGGCCGTACCTTGCGCCATGGGCATGACGAGCCAGCCCTCGGAGGGGTTAGCGTCAAGGATCGAAACATAGTGCGGGTGGGCGTTGAGGTCTTGGGCCACTTCGATTTCACGTCGCATCCGTGCCGCCGGGGTCTCCCGGTGCGATCGGCGGCGCTTGAGGGCGACCCGGACGCCAGTGGCCTTGTGTGTTGCGGCGAAGATGTCCGCCTGCCCACCTTCTTTCATCCTCACCCGGTCCATCGCGTAGTCCTTACGGTGGCCGCGGGCCGCGCCCTGCACAGCGGCGTACTCCCCCGGAGGCGCGGGCAGATCACCGGCCCGGGTGTCCTCCTCAGCCGCCTCCTCACCGCTGCGTGTCCTGGACGTCGCGACGAAGTTGCCTACCGCGTCGCGATCAGCTTCCGGCAGCCCCCAAAACGCGTCAGCGAACTGCTGGACCGGCAAGTCCCGACGATCGGCTTCGGCTGAACGGCGTCTCTCGGCATCCGAATGCCCACTCTCGGCGCTAGCGAGTCCATACGCACCGTAAATGGGATAACCGCTGATGTCGGCGACAGGCACGAAGGCATACCCGTCACGGCGCACCGCCTCATCAATGTGTTCCGCAAGATGGGCAACCTCGGCCTCGTCGGAGCGCACCTCGGGGTGAAGCATCTCCGCCAGGAAGCGCAAGAGCACTTCATCCGTACCGTCGCGGAGCCCGAATCTGTCGTCGTTGTAGATCCAGTCTTCTTCCCAGTCGTAGTTGTTGTACCGGTGCTGCCTGATGTCTTCTTCGGCGTTGCTGAACCTGATGTCCTCACTGGGAAGAGCCTCAAGGTCGTAGAGCCGACGCAAAAAATCGATCTCATCGACGTCGCCGTACCACTTCACGCCTTTGTCAGTCAGCTGCCGGAAGAGCCGCTTGCGTGTCACCAGCGTGATGTTGCGGGCATCGTGAGGTACTCCGGCCTCCTGCATCGGCGGGCCAACAGCGCCCAGTCGGCTCCGGATACGGAGCTTGTCATCAAGCTGGTATCCGTCGCGGTCGAATGCCTCACGCAGTTCATCCAGGACACTCGGCTCCAGACCGTCGCTGCCGAACTTGCGGCTCTCGCGGTCCAGCCGGCGCAGCAAGCTCTCGAAGACGCGCAAGGCCCGGCGTGCATGTTCTTCGTGGCCCCAGTCCACCGAAGCTTCGTACGCATCAAAGGTCTGTTGGCGGGCTCCGCCCTGGCGGGGCGTGACGGCCTCACTTCGCGGGAAGCCCTCGTTCTCCCAGTACTCCTCAATCGCACCGACGTAGAGGCTGCTCATCAACCGGCGGACAACATTTCGGGTGGCACGGGAGACAAGGTGACGATCAGCGACCATGTGTGCACATTAAATGATCCACAGGGTCGCTCATCACCCGTTGCGGTACACGAGACCGTTACGTGTAACGATCCCCGAGTGCCCTGGCGTTCGTGTCTTCACGCGACAGGGTGCACGCAAGAGCTAGCAATGCTCTGACCGGCGCCTGACCTCGCTCTTGGGCGGACCTGTAGGACTCCATGCATACGCGCTTGAGACATGGCAGCCTTCGAAGCGTGGACCTGGAAGAGCTTCTTCGTGTCATGGACCGCACCGCGGCGAACCTGACAAAGCTGGAGAGTGTGTGGGCGCGCGCAGCAACTTTCATCCCAGATAGTCCGATGCGCTGCTCTCACCCCGAATATGACGACTTGAGGCGATCCTGGGCAGATCTCCTGCCAGGACTCCCACCCATCGACGGCTGGACGATCACGGACGAGCTCCCGGACATCGACGCCATGGGTCAAAGCTTCATCGACTATTTCGAGATCGGTGAGCTACCTGATGCGGTGCACGCGGCTGGCGAAAAGCCTGGCCAAGACCTGGCCGAGTACCGATACCGCCTCAACCGCGCTCGCCGCCGCGCGGCCCGGGGCCGGCTGCAGCAACTCACCGCCGTTATAGAGACTGCGCTACCTCGCGCCTTGAACGAGGTGGAGAGGGACTCTCAGGCACATTTGGAGAACGACCAGACACAGCAGATTCGTGAGGCAGTGGCGGAAATCGAGCGGCTCATCGGCGACACCACCGAACGCAAGGGCCGCTGGTCTGATCTTCACCGGCACATGCGCTTCGGACAAGGCCACGACTGGCATGACATCGCCGAATACGACTGGCCGAGCGTGCGTGCCGATGTCGAGGCGGGGGCCCTCAGCGACAGCGGCCCCCTGCCCGTACCGGAGACAGACCTGGGCCACGCCGCCTCCGGACACCTCACAGGCGCCGCAACCATCGGTCTGCCCTGGGCGCGTCTGGATGACGACGGATTCGAACGGCTTCTCTACGACCTCCTACGAGACATCCCAGAGCACCAAAACGTCCAATGGCTCACCCAGACCCGTGCGCCTGACCGAGGGCGAGATCTCTCACTGGATCGCATCTTGCGCGACGGAACCGGCGGGGTCCGCACCGAACGCGTCATCGTTCAGGCCAAGCACTGGCTCAGCAAGTCCGTGAACCTCGCCGCGGTTAACGAGACCGTAGCCTCTGTCCAACTGTGGCAACCGCCCATCGTCCGCGGACTCATCATCGTAACCAGCGGCCGATTCACCACCGACGCCGTCGACTTTGCCGAACGTCACAACGCAAACGGAGCCCCACCCCATATCGATCTCTGGCCCGACAACCGCCTGGAAACACTCCTGGCCCAGCGCCCACACATCGCCGCAGCACACAGCCTCCGCCAGCCACTGGGCCCCGACTAGCTAGCAAGCCATAGCAAACACATCTGTACTGAACCTAGAGCGAGGCACAGCCGCGCTCGTCATACACGCGGTCGAAGCCATCGGGCATCCGCTGCCTGCCCGGCCCGATTGTCAGTGATGGGGCGTAACCTGCGCGCGGGCCAGGACGCCGACGTACGCCAGGTCCAACTCCCAGTACTGGAGGAGGGGGACATGCAACTCTCACCTGAGCAACGAGTCGCCAAATTGACGCGTTGGAAGAACCCGCCGAGCGAGGCGGAGGAGCAGCGCCTTGAGCGCGCACGTCGTATGGTCACACGCGCGGTGCAGCAGCACCCTCGGTTCGCTGGCCTCGGACTCAGCGTCGAGGCGAAGGGATCCTGGGCGAACAAGACGAACGTGAGCAGCGACAGTGACGTTGACATCAAAGTGGAGTTCACGCAGCGCGCGTACCACGGCATCTCCGCGAGCGGCATGAGCTATTGGGAGCAGGTGCAGCAGCGCAACAGCTACAACGGCCCTTGGACACCCGAAGCTTTCCGCGAGGAGCTCGGAGTAGCACTGAAGGGCGTCTCCAGCGCTGTGGACGCAACGCACAATGTCGCCTTCTACGTACCGGATGTACCCGGCAGCCGCCCCAGCACGGATGTAGTCCCGTGCTTCACGTACCTCCACGAGCCTGGTTGGGGTCGCCCCACGGCTCAGGGCACAGTCGTCTTCACGAAAGACGGCCAGCACGTCGTCAACTGGTCCCACCAGCAGCTGATCAACGGCCGGGAGAAGAACAACCGCACCGGTCGCCGCTACAAGTTCGCGGTCCGCGCGCTGAAGGCGGTGGAGAACGACCTGGTGCGGCTCGGGGAGATCAAGGACCTCCCGTCCTACTTCATGGAGTGCCTGATCTATAACGTCCCTGATCCGGTGCTCACGACTGGTTCCCTGGACAAGGCATTCGAAGGAGCCCTGACCCACCTGCGCCACCAGGTCAGTTTCTGGTGGGGAAACCCGAACGCATTGATCGAACCGAACGAGATCAAGAAACTCTTCCAGAGCGGCCAGAAGTGGAAGATCGACGATGCCCGCCAACTTCTCGACGCGGCGTGGCACTACCTCAACTACGGATGACCCCGATGACCTCACCAGCCCAATCCATACGCTGGGGCGCGGCCGCTGCCTCCACCATCTACGGCGTCCTGCTCTACCTACTGGGCCTACGGCCCGACCAAGAGCTGAAGTACGTCTTCGCCTATGTTCCTGCAGCTTTGGGGTACCTAGTTCTGGTCTTCGACAAATGGGCCTGGCGCTGGCCCGGCGTCCAGAAGATCACCGGGCACCCGCGCCTGGATGGCACTTGGCGCGCGACGCTCACCCCCAATGCCGAGAGCCACATCCCCGCCGGCGGCAACCGGGGACCCATCCGGGCCTATCTCACAGTCGAGCAGTCCTATTGGACCCTGCACGCCACGCTGCGCACTGCGGAGAGCAGTTCCCGCTCCAGCAACGCGACCATTGAGAAGACTGACGGATCAGGCATCTCTGAGCTGCGTTTTCTCTATGAGAACATCCCATTGGTCGCCCACCAGCAGCGCAGCCCTCGACATACCGGTGCCTGCCGATTGAGCCTGGCAGGCACGGCGCCCAGGGCGCTCGCCGGCCGCTATTACACCGATCGCTTCACTGCTGGTGACATGGAACTGGTCCTGATCAGCAGGACCACCGACTACAGCACTTTCGCTCTGGCCGCAGCAGCAGACACCACCGCACCCTGATGCCTATCGCTCACCGTGGTCCACGCCTGGTCCACACACGGTGATCCACAACGCGACAGAGCTGGGTCTAGGTGAGACAGGCCCCACCTAGAAGGGGTGTCTCTCAAGAGAGACACCCCTTCTGACCTGCATGCTTATGACCTCTGCGGAGGCGGTGGGATTTGAACCCACGGTGACATCGCTGCCACGACGGTTTTCAAGACCGTTCCCTTCGGCCGCTCGGGCACGCCTCCTCGCGCCGTCCACCTGGGACGGAGCGGGTAACAGCGTACCGGGAGCGGGCGTTCGGCGGGCGCCGTGGTCCGGTACCGGGCCCGGGAGGCGGTCACACGCGCGTGCCAGTGTCGGCGGTGGGTCAGCTGTCGCCCGCCCGGGCGCCCAGGGTCAGGTCCACCGTGTGCTCCTGGCCGCCCCGCTTGTAGGTGATCGTCACCTTGTCGCCGGGCTTGTGGGTCCAGATCTCGCCGATCAGGGTCGGGCCGCTGTCGATCACCATGTCGTCCAGCTTGGTGATCACGTCGCCGGGCTTCAGGCCCGCCTTGTCGGCGGGGCCGCCCGACTCGACCGCGGCGGAACCGGCCGTGCCCTGGTCGGTGATCTTCGCGCCGTCGCTGGAGTCCTCCAGCGAGACGGACGCGCCGATCTTCGCGTACACCGGCTTGCCGGTCTTGATCAGCTGCTGGGCGACGTACTTGGCCTGGTCGATCGGGATGGCGAAGCCCAGGCCGATCGAGCCGGACTGCCCGGAGCCGCCGAAGCCGCCGCCGCTGTTGGTCGACTGGATCGCGGAGTTGATGCCGATGACCGCGCCCGAGCCGTCCAGCAGCGGTCCGCCGGAGTTGCCCGGGTTGATCGGCGCGTCGGTCTGGAGGGCGCTCATGTACGACGCCTTGCTGCTGGAGCTGCCGTCGCTGGAGGCCACCGGGCGGTTCTTGGCGCTGATGATGCCGGTCGTCACCGTGTTGGACAGACCGAAGGGGGCGCCGATGGCGATCGTCTCGTCGCCGACGACCACCTTGTCGGAGTCGCCGAGCGGGAGGGGCTTGAGGTCCGACGGGGGGTTCTTGAGCTTGACGACCGCCACGTCGTAGCCCTGGGCGTGACCGACGACCTCGGCGTCGTACTTCTTGCCGTTCGGGAACGTCGCGGTCAGCTTGCCCCCGTTCAGCGCGTCCGCCACCACGTGGTTGTTGGTGATGATGTGGCCCTGGGTGTCGAACACGAAGCCCGTGCCGGTGCCGCCGTCGCCGTTCGTGCCCTGGGCCTCGATGGTGACCGTGCTGGGCAGCGACTTGGCGGCCACGCTGGCGATCGTGCCGGGCGCGCGCTTGACCTGGGTGGCGCCGCCGCCGTCGGAGGCGGAGACGGTGGTGGAGCCGCTGTCGTCGTGGTTCTTGGCCAGGGTGTAGCCGAGGCCGCCGCCCAGGCCGCCCGCGACCAGCGCGGCCACCAGGACCGCGGCGACGAGGCCGCCGCGCCCGCGCGGCTTCGGGGCGGGCTGCTGGTACGCCGCGCCCCAGACGGGAGCGCCCGGGCCGCCGGCACCGCCCGCGCCCGCGTCGCCATAGGACGGGGTCTCGGGGTGCGGCGGGGCGGCGGGCCGCGGGGGCGGCCAGGAGCCGTCGGGGGCTGGGCCGGAGGGGTGTGCCGCGGCGGCTTCGGGGGCCGGGCCGGCCGGGGCGTCCCCGGGGAGCGGCGGGAGGGGGGTGGTCGGCGCGTTCCCGTCGGGCGCGGGGCTCTGCGGGGAAGCGGCGGAAGAGGCCACCGGCACAGGAGGTGCGGACGGGGCCGGGGGTACCTCGTTGCCCTCGTTCTCGGTGCTCACAGCTCTTCTCCTCGATCCACGGCTGGTGTTGTCGGTCGCACTCGGTCACGCTCGGCAGCTTTGCGTGGTGCTGTGTTCGGTCTTCGCTGTTCCGTTTGTATGGAGACAGCTTTTCCCACGGGCCGTCAGAGCACCATAAGCGGTGGCTGTGGGTCCAGGGCCAGCCTTTATATAAGGTTTTTCCGACAAAAGTTACATAGCCCGGCATTGGGGATGCCCTCACCACCCCGAGCGCCACCGGACGGTGGCACGATGACGCGGTGACCCACGCACCACAGCGCTCCGTCCAGGTCGTCGCCCACCGGGGCGCCTCCGAGGACGCGCCCGAACACACCCTGGCCGCCTACAAGAAGGCCATCGAGGACGGCGCCGACGCCCTCGAATGCGACGTACGACTGACCGCCGACGGCCACCTGGTCTGCGTCCACGACCGCCGGGTGAACCGTACCTCCAACGGCCGCGGGGCCGTCTCCGCTCTGGAGCTGGCCGATCTCGCCACCCTCGACTTCGGCTCCCGCAAGACCCGCGAGACCTGGCTCGGCCGAGCCGCCGACAACGAGGAACCCGACTGGGAGCACCGCCCGGAGGACCGCGCGGAGACCTCGGTGCTCACCCTGGAGCGGCTGCTGGAACTGGTCTCGGACGCCGGGCGGCGGGTTGAACTGGCCATCGAGACCAAGCACCCCACGCGCTGGGCCGGGCAGGTCGAGGAGCGGCTGCTGACGCTGCTGAAGCGGTTCGGACTGGACGCGCCGGCCTCCGCCCCCGAGTCCCCGGTGCGGATCATGAGCTTCTCGGCACGCTCGCTGCATCGCGTGCGTGCCGGCGCCCCGACACTGCCGACGGTCTACCTCGTGCAGTTCCTCACACCGCGGCTGCGCGACGGGCGGCTGCCCGCGGGGGTGGGGATCGCCGGTCCCTCGATCCGCATCGTGCGCAACAACCCCGCGTACGTGGAGCGACTGAAACGAGCCGGCCACCAGGTGCACGTCTGGACCGTGAACGAGCCCGAGGACGTCGACCTCTGTGTAGAGCTGGGCATCGACGCGATCATCACCAACCGCCCGCGCGCGGTGCTGCGACAGCTGAACCGCATGTGACCCCGGACGCCTTCGTCACAGGGGGTGCACCGGCGCATTCGCTCCGTACATGAGCGTTACGAATGCGTCACCGGAAGGGGATTGGCCGGTTTCCCCCACAGGTCCAGGGGGCATCCACACCGTGGCGTGGGGCGAAGGAGGTCTCGGGGGTGGCGTTGGTGGTGGCACAGGAGGTGCCCACGTCGTCGAGCATGGCCGTACCCCATGGCCCTGCGGGCGTGGGGAAGGCGAGGCACCGGATGCGCGCGCAGCTGCGCAGCGGTGGCGTGTCGGAGCCGGTCATCGACGACGCCGTACTGATCCTTTCGGAACTGCTCAGCAACGCCTGCAGACACGGGCGGCCCCTCGGTGACGCACCGGCCGGTGACGGCGACGTGCGTGCCGCGTGGCGCGTCGATCCGCGCGGGCGGCTCACCGTCGAGGTGACGGACGGCGGCGGTCCGACCCGCCCGGCACCGGCCACGCCGTCGGTGACGGCGCACGGCGGCCGCGGGCTCAACATCATCACGGCCCTCGCCGACGACTGGGGCGTACGGGACGGCATCCGGGGCGAGGTGACGGTCTGGGTGGTGGTCCACGAGGACGTCCACGATCCCGATGCCGGGTGCCGGCGCGGCGGTTTCGCTACGCGCGTCACGGCCCCCGTACTCACCGGCATGGACATGGAGATGGCCGGCCTGGACTTCGCGGACGCCTTCGACGATCTGGACTGAGCCGCGCACCGGATCCGGCCCGTCAGGTCCCTTTGGCCCTCCGCAGGTTCACACCACTGGCGTCGAGCGCGCGTGCGTTGTCCACAGGTTCCCGTCGGCGATGGCCGAAGAGGCTAGGCTCGCGCCCGTACGAGAAGAGCCGTAACCGGGAGACACCCACGATGGCCAAGAAGCGACCCCAGACGAAGGCCAAGCCACAGATCACGGACGGAGAGATCCCGGTTGTCGGCGCCCGCGAGCCCTGCCCCTGCGGCAGCGGCCGGCGCTACAAGGCGTGCCACGGCCGGGCCGCCGCGCACGCGGTGACCGAGCTGGTGCACCGCCCCTTCGAGGGCCTCGCGGGCGAGGGCGACTGGGTCGCGCTGCGCGAGCTGGTCCCGGCCGCGACGGTCGAGCTGACCCTCAAGGACGGCCTGCCCGAGGGCGTTCCGTCCGTCACGCTCGCCACGGTACTGCCGATGGCCTGGCCGGCGCTGCGCCGCGACGACGGCTCGATCCTGCTCGGCCTGCAGAACGACACGGCGTCCGGCGACATCAGCCGCGACCTCGCGGACACGCTCCTGCGGGCGCTCGAAGCGCAGCCGGGCACGCCCGTGCAGGGCCGCCGCGCCCCCGCCGAGGGCCCCCGGCTCCAGGACCTGCTCGACGCCGACGCGCCGTTCGAGCCGGTCGTGCACAGCGGCTTCGAGTTCTGGGTGCCGGACGCGGAGAACGCCGCCCCGGACGTGGCCGCCTCCCTGGAGCGGGCCAACGCCGCCGCGATCCCGACGGCGAAGCTGTCCGGCGTGGACGCGGCGTACTGGTGCGAGACACCGGAGAAGAACCATCTGCGGTGGGTGATGCCGCATCCCGAGGAGCAGCTTCTGGACGCTCTCGCGCGACTGCACGCCGCGGGGCGCTCCAGCCTGGGCGAGGGCACCCGGCTCGTGGGCTCCTTCCGTGCTCACGGGCTCACGGTGCCGGTCTGGGACCTGCCGAGCGGGATGTCGGCCGAGGACGTGGAGAAGCCGGCCGCCGAGTTCGCCGAGCGGCTCGCCGCCGCCCTCGCCACCGCCGAACCGCTCACGGCGGACGAGCGCCGGGCCCGCGGCGGTCTGACCAACCGGCAGGTCACGCTCAGCTGAGGCCCCCCTCGCGGGCGTCACGGCTGACTGGTCGGTCAGCCGTGGCGACGACCTCCGGCGCGGGTGACTCCTGTCACAACTCGCCGTCGCAGCAGGGGAATCGGTGGCCGAATGCCCCAGCCGGAATTTGCGAACCGGCGATCTCTTGTTACCGTTCCCGTATCCCGGTTGCTGGTGCATCCCCCGTCGCCAGCAACCGGGTCTTTCCATGCCCGCATGTTCCCGGCCGCTCCGTCCGCATACGGCGGACGTTCCACAGCCGGGCGTCAACTCGCCGTCGGATCCCCGGAGTCGGCCGCGGCGTCGCCCGTGGACCCGTCCCCGGAGTTCGCCGGATCGCTGCCCGAGCGCAGCAGCAGGCCACCGTCGGCCCCGTGCTTCGCGAACTCGGTGACGGCCGTGTAGGCGTCCGCTCCGCCCCGGCTGGGCTCACGGGGTGTCTCGCAGGTGGCGGGCTCGTCGTCGGCGCCGGTGACACAGCGCATCTCGATACTGTGGCCGCCCGGGCCCATCAGGCTCAGCACGGAGTCGAGCGACGTGCCGGTGGCGTTGCGGTAGTAGGTGCGCGCCCAGGTCTCCGCTCCCTGGGTCAGCACACAGGTCTGCGCCTCGATGCCGTCGGGCGAGGTGAGCGCGGGGCCGCAGCGGGCGGCGGTGGCGAGGCCGAGCCCCAGCAGCCGGGGAGAGACATCGGAGGAGGGGACCTTGGCGTCGCCGTCCCCTCCCGCGCGCCCGGACCCGCCCGCACGCCCGTTCCCGGAGCGTCGCAGGGCGTCGTCCTGTCCCGGCACCGGCGGGTGCCCGGCGTCCTGTGACCGGTCACGCGCCGCGTGGTGGGCCTTCTCGCCCACCTGCCCGGCGGACGCCACGGCCAGCGGCAGCGCGACCGCGGCCGTCACGACGCCCATGAGGGCGAGCAGACGGAGGGTGTGCGGGTCCGGCCGGCCGCGCTGTGGCGGGCGGCGTCGGTGTTCCCCGGATGGTCGGTTTCCCCCGGATGGTCGGTTTCCCCCGGAAATTGGCAGCATGTGCGGAAGATAACGAGCGAGCGCGGCCCGACCACCGCACCCGCGCCGACAGCCCTACAACTCGGGCGCGCTCACACCCGTACGAGTGAGGGCGTCGACCACGGCGTCGACCACCGCCTCCACATCGGGCACCCAGGGTGCGGCCGAGCCGGGCAGCGGAGCGCGCTCCCAGCGGACGGCGCCCTCGCCGGTCTCGGACGGGGGCAGGGCGAGATAGCCGCCCTCGCCGTGGAAGCGCAGGGAGCCGGGGACGAAGTCCTTGGCGTAGAGCAGCTCGCCCAGCTGCTCCATGGAGTACGGCTTGACCAGCAGCGCCCAACGGGTGGGCGAGGCGATCACCGGGCCGAGGCGCATGCCCCGGCGGTCGAGCAGGGCGAGCGCGTGCGCGGCGGCGAGCGCCGGCAGGCTCACCCCGCAGGGAGCCCTGCCCCCGGTCGCGAGGACGATCGGGGCGCTCGGCCGGTTGGTCCACCACCAGCGCACCATGCGAACGTCGGTGGTGGCCGCGAGCAGGCCGGGGTCGAAGGGGTGCGCTCCGGGCACTGTGCACTCAGGGTCGGGGCAGCCGCAGCGGGCCCGCCCCCGCGGAACCGGGGCCACACCCGGGAGTACCGGCCACTGCCACTCGGTCGCGAAGGTCAGGGCCGCGTCGATCAGCTCAGGTCCCCCGCCGTTCCGCCTGGACAGGAGCCTGCGTCGCCTTCCGAGGATCTCGCGCATGAGCGCTCGTTCCTTTCCGTTGCACCGCTGGCAACACCGTGGTCCACATCACACCATGTGTCGATCACTTCACTGTGCGTACCTATTGGCGCATCACACCCCCGCGCACGGCAGGGGGATCCCCAAGGGGTCGAGCATGGGCCGCGTCCGTAGTGCGTCGGTCAAAAAGCACGGCTGCGGCGTGAGGGGTGGCGAAGTATGGCGTTTTTGCCGTCGCGCGTATTTCTCTCCGCCTCCGCCACGGAGGATGGGGCTCGGCCGTCGGTGGCTATGACGCCCGGGTCCGTCGCCAGGTTCCGGGTAGCCCCCAACCACCCCTGGCCTTCTCCGAGTACGTACCCATCACGACCGCTGTGACGCTCTGTGGAGCAAGGCCAGTCGACCGCAATGAACCGATACCCGAGGCAGTTTTCAGCCAACTTGGCAGTAAGGCAAGGGGTTCGGGGGAAACCTCGTCCGACTCATGGACACCAGGAATCCCCGCAGGACAATGCTGGACATCCCCTCACGAGTGCGTGTACATGTGGAGACACTGCTAGCGGCGCAGAATGACATGGGGGTTTGCGATGCTTCTGAGCAATACGCACCGGTCTGGAAGCCGGACACCATGAGTGCCCCGCACCCTCCGAAAGTGGCTGGAATCGATTCAACGGTTCCGACGCCCACACACACTGTCGCGCCCGCTCCCCCCGCCCCGGACGCCCCCTCCTCCACGGACGCCGCTTCCGTCACCGCGCCCGACTCCCCCGCCCCAGGCGCCCCCGCCCCCGGCGCCCTCCTCCAGGACCGGCTGGCCGGCTGGGTCTCGGACCTCACCACCCTGCACGAACTCACCGAGCGCATGTCCCGCACGGACCGGCTGGAACCCGCCCTGCACGAGCTGCTGCGCGCCGGATCGACCCTCGTCGGCGCCCGCCGCGGCCTCGTCGTCCTGGAGCCCGCCGACGGGCTCGGCCCGCACACCACCCTCGGCCTCGGCCTCGGCCGCGCCGACCTCGGCCACATCGAGACCGTCCCGCGCGGCGCCCTGCCCTACGACACCGGCGCGGGCACCGAGATCGCCCACCCCGACCTGCTCGCCGAGGACGGCCTCGACCCCCGCCACCGCGAGGTCGCCGCCCGCCTCGGCTACGCCGCCAGCTACGCCCTGCCCCTCGCCGGCGAGTCCGCCGGCCGCCTCGGCGCCGCCGTCTGGCTCTACGACGAACCCGCCGAGCCCGACGAGCGCCGGCGCCACCTGACCGGCCTCTACGTCCGGCACGCCACCGAGCACCTGGCCCGGCTGCTGGAGGTGGAGCGCGCACGCGCGCGCGTGGCGACCATCACCGCGGAACTGCTGCCCGCCCGGCTGCCCCGCGTGCCCGGCGTCCAGCTCGCCGCCCGGCACCGCACCGGCCCGCGCGGCGGCGGCGACTGGTACGACGCGCTGCCGCTGCCCGACGCCGCCCTCGGCCTGTCCGTCGGCTCGGTCACCGGCTCCGGCCCGAGCGCGGTCGCCGCCATGGGCCGGCTGCGCGCCTCCCTGCGCGCGTACGCCGTGATGGAGGGCGAGGACCCCGTCGCCGTCCTGTCCGACCTGGAGCTGCTGCTGCGGCTGACCGAGCCCGCCCGCTCGGCCACCGCCCTGTTCGCCTACTGCGAGCCCGCCCTGCGCAAGGTCACCCTGGCCGGCGCCGGACACAGCCCGCCGCTGCTCATCGGCCGGCGGCGCACCGAGTTCGCCGAGACCTCCGTCTCCGCCCCGCTCGGCATGCTCGCCTGCTGGGAGGCGCCCAGCGTGGAGATCCAGGCCGAGCCCGGAGAGACGGTCCTGCTCTACACCGACGGGCTGCTGCACCGTACCGGCGACCCCATGGACCGCGCCTTCGCCCGGCTGCACACGGCCGCAGCGAGCATCCCGCGCGCGCTGCGCCACGACCCCGACGCGGTCGCCGACCACGTCCTGCGCACCGCCTTGCCGGACGGCCTGGACGCGGCCGACAGCGAGGAGGACGTGGTCCTGCTGGCGGCCCGCTTCGACTGAGCGTCCGGAATGCATGACCGGGCATAACAGGTCATCCGACCCTGGTCCGTCCGCGGTACGACCGTACGATGATGGAGGCCCCCGCTCGGAGACGATCGCGAGCGACGTGGGCCGCCGGGGGAGATCACACGCCGTACCGAGGAGGATCACGTGTCCGACGAGCTCAACCCGGAGACCCCGGAAGAAGCGTCCGAGGAGCCCATCAAGCAGCGGAAGAACGGCCTGTACCCGGGCGTCTCCGACGAGCTGGCCGAGAACATGCAGTCCGGCTGGGCCGACACGGAGCTGCGTGACCTGAAGCCGATCCCGCAGGCCGCCGAGACCGCGCGCCGCCGCGCCGCGCTCTCCGCCCGCTTCCCGGGCGAGCGTCTGGTGATCCCGGCGGGCAACCTGAAGACCCGCTCGAACGACACCGAGTACTCCTTCCGCTCGTCCGTCGAGTACGCGTACCTCACCGGCAACCAGACCGAGGACGGCGTCCTGGTCCTGGAGCCCACTGCCGAGGGCCACCGGGAGACGATCTACCTCCTGCCCCGCTCGAACCGCGAGAACGGCGAGTTCTGGCTCTCCGGCCAGGGCGAGCTGTGGGTCGGCCGCCGCCACTCCCTCACCGAGTCCGAGGCGCTCTACGGCATCCCGGCCGCCGACGTGCGCGAGCTGGCCGACACGCTCCGCGCGGCCACCGGCCCGGTGCGTGTCGTGCGCGGCTACGACGCCGGCATCGAGGCGGCCCTGACCGACAAGGTCACCGCCGAGCGCGACGAGGAGCTGCGCGTCTTCCTCTCCGAGGCCCGGCTGGTCAAGGACGAGTTCGAGATCGGCGAGCTCCAGAAGGCCGTCGACTCGACCGTCCGCGGCTTCGAGGACGTCGTCAGGGTCCTGGACAAGGCGCAGGCCACCTCGGAGCGCTACATCGAGGGCACGTTCTTCCTCCGCGCGCGCGTGGAGGGCAACGACGTCGGCTACGGCTCCATCTGCGCCGCCGGCCCGCACGCCTGCACCCTGCACTGGGTCCGCAACGACGGCCCGGTCCGCTCGGGCGACCTGCTCCTGCTCGACGCCGGCGTGGAGACCCACACCCTCTACACCGCCGACGTCACGCGCACGCTGCCCGTCGACGGCACGTACAACGAGATCCAGAAGAAGATCTACGACGCCGTCTACGAGGCCCAGGAGGCCGGTATCGCGGCCGTGCAGCCGGGCGCCAAGTACCGCGACTTCCACGACGCCGCCCAGCGCGTGCTCACCGAGAGGCTCGTCGAGTGGGGCCTGGTCGAGGGCCCGGTCGAGCGCGTCCTGGAGCTGGGCCTGCAGCGCCGCTGGACCCTGCACGGCACCGGCCACATGCTCGGCATGGACGTCCACGACTGCGCCGCCGCGCGCACCGAGACGTACGTGGAGGGTGTGCTGGAGCCGGGCATGGTGCTGACGGTCGAGCCGGGCCTGTACTTCCAGGCCGACGACCTGACGGTGCCGGAGGAGTACCGGGGCATCGGCGTCCGCATCGAGGACGACATCCTCGTGACCGAGGACGGCAACCGAAACCTTTCGGCCGGGCTGCCGCGCCGGTCCGACGAGGTCGAGGCGTGGATGGCCTCGCTGAAGGGCTGATCTGCGTTTCAATGGCCGGGTGCCGGGGAGGCGCCCGGCCATCGGCATGCCTAGGGGGAGGGTATTCGTGGACGACTTCTGGTCCGGTGCGGGTGTGGACCTGCATCTTGAGACCGACGCGGGGGACGGCCGTCGGATCGGGCTGGAGCGGGCACTCAGGGACGCCGTCCGGGACGGACGGCTCGCGCCCGGGACCCGGCTGCCGGCCACCCGGCGCCTCGCGGCCGACCTCGGAGTCTCCCGGGGCACGGCGAAGGCGGCGTACGACCAGCTGGTGGCGGAGGGCTATCTGACGGCGCGGCAGGGCTCGGGCACCCGGGTCGCCGCGCTGCCGCCCGCCCTGGACGCCACGGGCCCGCAGGCCGCCGCACACACGCGTGCGCCGCGTTTCGACCTGCGCCCGGGCAGCCCGGACGTCGGCGCGTTCCCGGCCGCGGCCTGGCTGCGCGCGCTGCGCCGCGCCATCGCGACGGCACCCTCCCTGGCGTACGACTACGGCGACCCGCGCGGCCGCGTCGAACTGCGCACGGCCCTGTCGGGTTACCTGGGCCGGGCCCGCGGCGTCGTCGCGCCCCCGGAACGGATCGTCATCACCTCCGGGTACGTCCAGGGCCTCGCGCTCCTCACGCGTGTGCTGGACGGCGCCACCGTCGCCATGGAGGACCCCGGGCTGCCGTTCCACCGGGAAGTGGTGCGGCGCAATGGCGGGACCGTGCGCCCGGTGCCGGTGGACGCGCGCGGGGTGCGGCCCGGGGAGCTGGGCGAGGCGGCCGCCGTGGTGGTCACCCCGGCGCACCAGTACCCGACCGGGGTCACCCTGCACCCCGAGCGGCGGCGGGCGCTCGGCGACTGGGCACGCGCGCGTGGCGGGCTGATCGTCGAGGACGACTACGACGGCGAGTTCCGCTACGACCGCCAGCCGGTCGGCGCGCTCCAGGGCATGGCGCCGGGCCAGGTGGTCTACCTGGGCACCGCCTCCAAGACCCTCGGCCCCGCACTCCGCCTCGGCTGGATGGTGCTGCCCGCGCACCTGGTCGACGCGGTCGCCGACGCCAAGCTGCACAGCGACCACCACACCGAGACCATCGGCCAGCTCGCACTCGCCGAGCTGATCGACAGCCACGCCTACGACCGGCACGTGCGCGCGTGCCGACTGCGCTACCGGCGCCGCCGCGACCAGCTGCTGGACCGGCTGGGGTCGGGCCGGGGCGTGCGCGGGATCGCGGCCGGACTGCACGCCCTGATCGACGTGCCCGACGAGGCCGAGGCCCTCGCCCGCGCGCAGGCGCAGGGCCTGGCACTCGGCGTCCTGGGTGACCACTGGCACACCCCCGGCGCCCCCGCCGACCGCCCCCAGGGCCTGGTCGTCGGCTATGGCACACCCCGGGAACGGGCGTATCCGGAGGCGTTGGAGGCGCTGGCGAAGGTGCTGGACGGCTGACGGGCGGCTACGGCGCGCCCATCCGTCACGCCGTCAGCAGTGACGGGTCCTTCGTCCACTTGAGGATCTTGTCGAAGCTGACCACCGTCCCGCCCCGGCCCGGCTTGGCGCCGATGTGCACGTGATCGGCCAGCTCCCGGATCAGACACAGCCCGCGGCCGTGCTCGGCGTCCGCGCGGGCGGGCCGGATGTCCTGGGTGCGGCTGAGTCCCGGGCCGAACCCCGGGCCGAACCCCGGCCCCGAATCGGCCACTTCGATACGGCACTTCTCGCCGTCGAGGTACGCCGTCACCCGGTACGCCTCCACCGAGCCGTCCCGGGATCTGTCCCCGCCGTGCTCGACCGCGTTCGCGCAGGCCTCGCTCAGGGCGACTGACAGGTCGTAGGAGATCTCGGGGTCGACGCCCGCCGTCTCCATGGTGCCGATCAGCAACCGCCGGGCGAGCGGCACGCTCGCTGCTTCGCGACGCAGATGGAGTGACCACCAGATGCTCATGCTCCAGCCTCCTGGCCGCGGCTCGACATACCGATACCTATTGCCGCCCATAGGGGGCCGTAAGCACATCGTTGACGTGACACCGCCCATACAGCCGATGCGCGTCGGGAGGAATCGGTGTATGAGGGACGGCCGGGGCGCGCTGCCGCGGGCCGGCTCCCGCGTCCTGCCTCCGGCCGACTCCCGCGCCCTGCCGTAGGAAGCCGATAAGGGCAGTGCGATGATGAGGCCGCCATGACTGCCCCCCACGCGCGCACGGCGCACCCCGGAGCAGGGCTCCGGATCCTGCGGGCCGCGGTGTTCGCCGCGGTCTGTGTCGTGCTGGCCGCGTGCGGACACGCCCTGGCCTCCTGTGCGAGTGTGCCGCTGTGGACGCTCGGGGCCGGGTTCCTGGGCTGTCTGCTGGTGGTGGTGCCGCTCGCCGGGCGGGCCCGCTCACTGCCAGGCATCGCCGCGCTGCTCGCGCTCGGCCAGACCGCGCTGCACGCGCTGTTCGGGCTGGGCCAGCACGGGGCCGCGATGGCCTCCGGCGGCATGGTGATGACCACCCCGGGGGCGTCCGGCGCGCCGGGTTCGTCGCTCAGCGACACCGCACTCGTCGAGAACGCCGCCCGGCTGCTGTGCGGCTCGAACGCCGCCGCGCTCACCCCCGGGCACGCCTTCCACCTGCTGCTCGACGCGCGCCTCATCGACCGCGCCGGCCGGCCCGTCGCCGCCCTGCACGTCCTGTCCGGCGCGCACGGTGCCACCGGCTCCGCCGCGGGGCTGCTGCCGTCGCTGCCGATGCTGCTCGGCCACGTCCTCGCGGCCGTCGCCGCCGGCTGGCTGCTGCGCCGGGGTGATCTGGCCCTGGTGCGGCTGATCGAGCTGTCGGCGCACGGGGTCGCCGAGGGAGCGCTCGTACGGTCCCTGCGCGCGGCGCTCGCGCTGGCGTGCGCCCTGTGTGCCGGGCTGCTGCCCGCCGCCGATCCCTTCCCACGCGGCCGTCGTACCGCCCGGGACGAGGCACCCGCCCCGCACACCACCGCACTCCGGCACGCGGTGATCCGGCGCGGCCCGCCCGCCACCGCCTTCCTCCTCGCCGCCTGACGCGACGCGCGCACTCCGCCCCGGTTCCGACCGGGAACGCGGTTCCGACCGTGAAGAGGCCGCCGTCGCGCGGCACGCACGCGTGCCCACGCGTACCTCTCTTCGTCACCGGAACTCTCACCAGTGGAGTGCTCCTGCCATGCAGGCTTCTCGCATCGCCTCTCGGGTCACCGCCGCCACCGCCGTCGCGGGCACGGCCGTCCTCGCCCTGTCCGCCCCCGCCTTCGCGCACGTCTCCGTGCAGCCGGAGGGCGCCGCGGCCAAGGGCGGCTACGCGGTCGTCGACTTCAAGGTCCCCAACGAACGCGACAACGCCTCGACCACCAAGGTCGAGGTCACCTTCCCCACGGACCACCCGCTCGCCTCGGTCATGCCCGAGCCGATCGCCGGATGGAACGTGAAGGTCACCAAGACCAAGCTGGCCAAGCCGCTGACCATGCACGGCGAGAAGATCGACGAGGCCGTCTCCCAGGTCACCTGGACCGCCGCCGACGGCAAGGGCATCCAGCCCGGCTACTTCCAGAAGTTCCCGCTCTCCCTCGGCGCCCTGCCGGACAACACCGACCAGCTCGTGTTCAAGGCGCTCCAGACCTACTCCGACAAGGAAGTGGTGCGCTGGATCGAGGTGCCGCAGGCGGGCCAGGACGAGCCGGAGAACCCGGCCCCCGTCCTCCAGCTGTCCGCCGCGACCGACGGCCACGGCGGCTCGGCGAACGCCAAGGACACCTCCGACAAGACCGGGACCGCGGCCTCCGCCACGGACTCCGGCGCGCACGACACCGACACCACCGCGCGCGTGCTCGGCATCATCGGCATCGTCGTCGGCGCCGCGGGCGTGGCCTACGGCGTCTTCGCGGGCCGCCGCCGGACCGCCTAGCCCCCTCCTTCCGGAGCGCGCACCGGGGCCGTACGGCAGGTTCGTACGGCCCGCCCGCAGGACCCGCCCGTCCGGCCCCGGTGCGCACCGGAGTTCTTACATCTGGGACATTTCTCTATGCGCAAGAAGACGTTCGCAGCGGCCGTGCTGCTCGCCGCCACCGCCGGCCTGGCCCTCTCCGCGTGCGGCAGCGGCGACGACAAGTCGCCGGTCACCGCGGTCTCGCAGGAGTCCGACTCCGGCAAGCCCGCCACCGTGCTCGACCAGCCCTTCGCCAAGCCGGACATGGTCCTCACGGACACGCACGGCAAGAAGTACGACCTCCGCAAGGAGACCCAGGGCCACCCGACCCTGGTCTACTTCGGCTACACGCACTGCCCCGATATCTGCCCGACGACGATGAGCAACATCGCCGTCGCCAAGAAGGCGCTGCCCAAGGCCGAGCAGGACGACCTCCGGGTCGTGTTCGTGACCACCGACCCCGGTCGCGACACCCCCACCGAACTGGGCAAGTGGCTCAAGGGCATCGACCCCCAGTTCATCGGCCTGACCGGCGACTTCGCCACCATCCAGGCCGGCGCCCGCTCCCTCGGCATCTCCGTGGAGCCGACGACGAAGGACAAGAACGGCAAGCTCGTCTCCGTCCACGGCACCCAGGTCATGGCGTTCTCGCCGAAGACGAACGGCGGTTACGTCCTCTACGGCGAGGACGCCACCGTCGACGACTACACCAAGGACCTGCCCAAGCTCGTCAAGGGAGCCAATCCGTGAACCGTCCCGTGACGCGCCGCTCCGCCCTGGTGAGCACGGCCGCCGCCCTCGCCGGTGCGCTGGCCCTCGCCGGCTGCTCGGACTCCGGGTCCGGCTCCGGATCCGGCTCTTCGAAGCCCGAACTGTCGGTGAGCGGGCCGTACATGCCGCAGCCCGTCGCCGCCGACATGGCGGCCGGCTTTCTGACGATCACCAACAAGGGCGGCGCCAAGGAGGAGCTGACCTCGGTGACGAGCGAGGTCGCCGGCCAGGTCACCATGCACAGCACCACCGGCGGCACCATGCGGGAGCAGACCTCCTTCGCCATACCCGCCCACGGTCAACTCGTGTTCAAAAGCGGTGGCAACCATCTGATGTTCGAGAAGCTGAAGCGCCGGCCGAAGCAGGGCCAGACGGTCACCGTGAAGCTCACCTTCGCCACGTCCGGGCCCCTCACCGTCGAGATGCCGGTGAGGTCCGCCACGTACAACCCGGCGACCGGCCACTGAGGGAGGGACCACCTTGACGCGGACCATCACCCCCAAGGGGAGGAGCGGCGCCCTGCGCAGCCTGGTGCTGCTGCTGTTCGCCGTCGCCGGCGTGCTGCTCGCGGGCGCCGCCCCGGCCTCCGCCCACGCCGCGCTGACCGGCAGCGACCCGGCGCAGGGGGTGGTGGTCAAGCAGGCACCCGGCCAGGTGGCGCTCACCTTCTCCGAGAAGGTGGCGATGAACGACGACTCCCTGCGCGTCCTCGACCCCCGCGGCAAGCCGGTGCAGACCGGCAGGCCCGCCAACCTGAGCGGGACGACGTACGCCGTCAAGCTCAGGAGCGGGCTGGGCAAGGGCACCTACACGGTCACCTACCAGGTCGTCTCGGCCGACAGCCACCCCGTCTCCGGCGCCTACACCTTCTCCGTCGGGGCGCCCTCGCCGACGGTCGTCAGCGGCACCGGACCGACCGCTGGCGGCGGCACCGTGGGCGCGCTCTACGCGATCGGGCGGTACGCGTCGTACGCCGGCTTCATCGTGCTCGCGGGCGGCGCCGCCTTCGTGCTCGCCTGCTGGCAGCGCGGCGCGGGCGTACGGCCCGTGCAGCGCCTGGTCGTCGGCGGCTGGCTCACGCTCACCGCGGCCACCCTGTGGCTGCTGCTCCTGCGCGGCGCGTACACCACCAGCGGGAAGTTCGCCGACGTCTTCGACCTCGGGCTGCTCGGGCCGGTGCTCCAGACGAAGACCGGCGCCGCCCTGGTCTCCCGGCTGTTGCTGCTCGCGGCCGCAGCGCTCTTCATCGCCGTCCTCTTCGGCGCCTACACCCGCCCGTCTCCCACCACCCTGCCCGACGGCGCTTCGCGCCGACTGCCCGATTCAAGGGAAGCGGGCCAGGAGAAACGCGATCTGACCTTCGGGCTGGCGATCGGCGGAGTGGTCGTGGCGGCCGGGCTCGCGACCAGTTGGGCCATGGCCGAGCACGCCTCGGTCGGCCTCCAGCCGGGCATCGCCATGCCCGTCGACGTCCTCCATCTGCTCGCCGTCGCCGCCTGGCTGGGCGGGCTCACCGCGCTGCTGGTCGCCCTGTACCGGGCGCCCGCCGAGACACCGGTCGAGGCCGCCGCCGTCCGCCGCTACTCCCGGCTCGCCTTCTGCTCCGTCGTCACGCTCGCCGCCACCGGCACCTATCAGTCCTGGCGTCAGCTCGGCTCCTGGTCCGCCTTCACCGACACCCGGTACGGCCAGCTGCTGCTGGTCAAGATCGGTCTGGTGGCCGTGATGGTCGCCATCGCGTCGGTGTCGCGGCGCTGGACCCGGCGGCTCGCCGGCGTCACCGTCGCGGGTGCGCAGACCGAGGCGGAGGAGGCGGCCGCCGACGAGGCGGAGAAGGCGACGGAGGCCGAGAAGGAGCGGGTGACGACCGGCGCGGCCAAGCAGTCCGCTGACAAGAGCGCCGCTAAGGGCACCGGCAAGGGCAGGACGAGCGGCAACCCGCAGCGGGCCGAGCAACTCGCCCGGCAGCGGGCCGCCATGGCCGCCGCCCGGCAGAAGCGGCTGCGCGACGGCGACGCCCACCGCTCCGGACTGCGCCGCTCGGTGCTCGCCGAGGCGGGCGTCGCGGTCGTGCTGCTCGCCGTGACCACCTGGCTGACCCAGACCGAGCCCGGCCGCACCGAGCTGGAGGCCAAGGCCGCCACCTCCTCCTCGGCCGGTGCCGCCACCGCGCCCACGAACGGCGCGCTGACCCTGGACATGCCCTTCGACACCGGCGGCACCAACGGCAAGGGCGTCGTCAGCATCGACCTCGACCCTGCGGGCGTGGGCGCGAACGAGATGCATCTCTATGTCCAGAACCCCAGCGGCAAGCCCTTCGACCTCCCTGAGGTGAAGGTCGAATTCACCCTTGAGGCGAAGAAGATCGGCCCCCTTCCCGTGACCCCCGAGCACATCACCACCGGCCACTGGTCGGCGAGCGGAGTGCAGATCCCCCTGGCCGGCGACTGGAAGATCGCCGTCACCGTGCGGACCTCCGACATCGACCAGGTGACCGTCTCCAAGAACGCGCAGATCGGCTGAAGCACACCATGACCGACCAGTCCGTCCCGCAGGCCCGCACCTCCGCCGAGGTGCCGCAGACCCCCGAGTCCGCACGCGGCCGCGGTGTCTCCCGGCGCGCGCTGCTCGGCACCGCCGGCGCCACCGGGCTCGTGCTCGGCGCGGCCGGCGGGGCCGTGGGCTACGCCACCGCGCCCGCCTCGGCCACCCCGCTCACCTCGGTGGGCTCCGACCGGGCGATGTTTCACGGGAAACATCAGCCCGGCATCACCGAGGGCCTCCAGGCGCGCGGTCATCTCGTCGCCTTCGACCTGGCGGCGGGCGCCGGCCGCAAGGAGGCGGCGGCCCTGCTGCGCCGCTGGTCGGCGACGGCCGAGCGGCTGATGGCGGGCGAGGCCGCGCCGCACGACGACACCGGCGTGGCCCGCGACGCCGGCCCCTCCTCGCTGACGATCACCTTCGGGTTCGGGTACGGCTTCTTCGGGAAGACCGGCCTGGACAAGCAGCGGCCGGGCGCGCTGGACCCGCTGCCGGACTTCTCCTCGGACCACCTGGACAAGGCACGCAGCGACGGCGACCTGTGGGTGCAGATCGGCGCGAACGACGCCCTGGTCGCCTTCCACGCCCTGCGCGCGATCCAGAAGGACACGGGCGGCGCGGCCCGGCTGCGCTGGCAGATGAACGGCTTCAACCGCAGCCCGGGCGCCACCGCGCACCCCATGACGGCCCGCAACCTCATGGGCCAGCTCGACGGCACCCGCAACCCGAAGCCGTCCGACTCCGACTTCGACCGGCGGATCTTCGTGCCCGCCTCGGGCGAGCCCGCCTGGATGGCGAACGGCTCCTACGCCGTCGTACGCCGTATCCGGATGCTTCTGGACGACTGGGAGAAGCTGTCGGTGGCCGCCCAGGAGCAGGTCATCGGGCGTCGCAAGGCCAACGGGGCGGCGCTGTCCGGGGGCGACGAGACGACCCCGATGGACCTGGAGAAGACCGACTCCCAGGGCAATTACGTCGTCCCGCTCAACGCGCACGCGCGGATCACCCGGCCCGACAAGAACGGCGGCGCGGCCATCCTGCGGCGCCCGTTCTCGTACCACGACGGCTTCGACGCGGACGGCACGCCCGACGCCGGTCTGCTCTTCGTGTGCTGGCAGGCGGACCCGCTGCGCGGCTTCGTCCCGGTGCAGCGCAAGCTCGACCGGGGCGACGCGCTGTCAGCGTTCATCCGGCACGAGGCGAGCGGCCTGTTCGCGGTGCCGGGCGGTGCGGCGCAGGGCGAGTACGTGGGGCAGCGGCTGCTGGAAGGCTAGCCCGGGACCGGGTCGGTCCGGAATGCGGTCGGCCCGGAACCCGGTCGGTCCGGGATGCGGCGAGGTTACGGGGTTTACCGGTTTTACTGGGCTTTCCGGGTTCAAACCATCCGGTCGAGTGGCTCTCGTGAGACCGCCGGGCCGGGGCGGCCTGCGGCCATTAGGGTGAGGGACATGCCAGCGAGCTATGCGTATCTCGGCCCCGAGGGCACCTTCACCGAAGTCGCCCTGCGGACACTCCCGGAAGCGGCCACCCGGGAGCTGACCCCGTACGTGTCGGTGCAGTCCGCGCTGGACGCGGTGCGGGCGGGCGAGGCCGAGGCCGCGTTCGTGCCGATCGAGAACTCCGTCGAGGGCGGCATCACCACCACCCTGGACGAGCTCGTCGCGGGCGAACCGCTGACCATCTACCGCGAGGTGCTGCTCTCGATCACCTTCGCCCTGCTGGTCCGGCCCGGCACGAAGCTCACCGACATCAAGACCGTCTCCGCCCACCCGGCGGCCCAGCCGCAGGTGCGCAACTGGCTGCGCACACACCTCCCGGACGCGGTCTGGGAGTCGGCCGCCTCCAACGCGGACGCCGCCCGCCTGGTCCAGGAGGGCCGCTACGACGCCGCGTTCGCGGGCGAGTTCGCCGCCGCCCGGTACGGACTTCAGGCCCTGGAGACCGGGATCCACGACGCGGAGAACGCGCAGACCCGGTTCGTACTGGTCGGCCGCCCGGCCCGGCCCGCCGCACCGACCGGTGCCGACAAGACCTCGGTGGTGCTGTGGCAGCGCGACGACCACCCCGGGGGCCTGCGGGACCTGCTCGGCGAGTTCGCCTCGCGCGGGATCAACCTCATGCTGCTCCAGTCCCGGCCGACCGGCGCCGGGATCGGCAACTACTGCTTCTGCATCGACGCCGAAGGCCATATCTCCGACCGGCGGATGGCGGAGGCGCTGATGGGGCTGAAGCGGATCTGCCTCCAGGTGCGTTTCCTGGGCTCCTACCCGCGCGCGGACATCGCGCCGGCCGGGGCCCGGCCGACGCCGGCATGGGCCTCGGACGAGGAGTTCATGGCCGCTTCGGACTGGGTGGCGCGCTGCCAGGACGGCCGGTTCTGATCGGGCCGCAGGACCGGTCGTCACTCGCTTCGCGCCAGTCCTACCTGCACATCATCGTTATCCACAGAAGTTATCCACAGGTCCGCTTCTCGACCTGGGGACAAGTCGACACGAGTGCATGAGTCGGTCGACAAATCGTCCCTCACGCCCCCGATGCGGCCATCGACCCGCACCTCACCCTTCGTCCACCCGTTTCCTTTGATTCATCTTTTGGAGCGACCGCTTTCCACTCGAAAGTGGGTGTCACCCAGGTTTGTCCTGGGAATTCTTCACTCGGCCGCGAAGTTCCGGAGTGATCAATTCCGAAGTCCACAGGCATTCCACACAGCCTGTGGATAACTCTCGGCAGGGTGTGGATTCCTGTGGACAGCGGGGCCGCGAAGTCCCGTTCTCCACAAGGGAATCCGGTCAACCCGGCGCCGAAAGCATGCCTCGTCCCAGGGAGTGAGACACTTTCCCTTGACTTGTTCCGACACGTTCCGCAATTCGTCCATAACGGAACGTAAGTGACCAATAGTGGCGCATCGGAACTCCACGGAATAGTGATTCGTGAGCGGCGAGCCCGCACCGGTAGCCTTGGCCTCGTGATTGACCTTCGCCTGCTTCGTGAGGACCCCGACCGTGTGCGCGCGTCCCAGCGCGCCCGTGGAGAGGATGTCGCGCTCGTCGACTCCCTCCTGTCTGCCGACGAGCGGCGCAGGTCCTCCGGCGTCCGCTTCGACGAGCTGCGTGCCGAGCAGAAGCAGCTCGGCAAGCTGATCCCCAAGGCCACCGGCGACGAGAAGGCCGAGCTGCTGAAGAAGGCCGGCCAGCTCGCCGCCGACGTCAAGGCCGCCGACGCCGACCGCGACGCGGCCGACGCCGAGACCCAGGAGCTGCTCCTCCGGCTGGGCAACCTCGTCCACCCCGACGTGCCCGTCGGCGGCGAGGAGGACTTCGTCACGCTGGAGACGCACGGCACGATCCGCGACTTCGGTGCCGAGGGCTTCGAGCCCAAGGACCACCTGGAGCTGGGCCAGCTGCTCGGCGCCATCGACGTCGAGCGCGGCGCCAAGGTCTCCGGCTCCCGCTTCTACTTCCTCACCGGTGTCGGCGCCCTGCTGGAGCTGGCCCTGGTGAACGCGGCGATGGCCCAGGCCACGGCCGCGGGCTTCACCCCCATGCTCGTCCCGGCCCTCGTCCGCCCCCAGTCCATGGCGGGCACCGGCTTCCTCGGCCAGGCGGCCCAGGACGTCTACCACCTCGACAAGGACGACCTGTACCTGGTCGGCACCTCCGAGGTCGCCCTCGCGGCGTACCACATGGACGAGATCATCGACGCCGACAGGCTGCCGCTGCGGTACGCGGGCTTCTCGCCCTGCTTCCGCCGCGAGGCCGGCTCGCACGGCAAGGACACCCGGGGCATCTTCCGGGTGCACCAGTTCGACAAGGTCGAGATGTTCTCGTACGTCGACCCCGAGGACTCCCAGGGCGAGCACCAGCGCCTGCTGGAGTGGGAGAAGCAGTGGCTGACCTCGCTGGAGCTGCCGTTCCGCGTGATCGACGTCGCCTCCGCCGACCTCGGCTCCTCGGCCGCCCGTAAGTACGACTGCGAGGCGTGGATCCCGACCCAGGGCAAGTACCGCGAGCTGACCTCGACCTCGGACTGCACCGAGTTCCAGTCCCGTCGGCTGTCGATCCGTATGCGTGACGGCAAGCAGGTCAAGCCGCTCGCCACGCTCAACGGCACGCTGTGCGCCGTACCGCGCACGATCGTGGCGATCCTGGAGAACCACCAGCTGGCCGACGGCTCCGTCCGGGTCCCCGAGGTGCTGCGCCCCTACCTGGGCGGCCGCGAGGTCCTGGAGCCGGTCGCGCAGTGACGGGCTTTCCGTACCGGCTGATCGCGACCGACCTCGACGGAACGCTCCTGCGCTCCGACGAGTCGGTCGCGCAACGCACCCGGGACGCGCTCGCCGCGGCCACCGCGGCGGGCGCGGCCCACATCGTCGTCACCGGCCGCGCCGTCCCCTGGACCCGGCACATCCTGGACGACCTCGGCTACGACGGCCTCGCCGTCTGCGGCCAGGGCGCACAGGTCTACGACGCCGGCGCGCACCGCCTGCTGACCTCGGTCACCCTGGACCGCCAGCTGGCGGGGGTCGCCCTGGCCAAGATCGAGGCCGAGGTGGGCCCGCTGTATCTGGCGGCGAGCCGGGACGGGTTGGACGGCGACGTGCTGGTCGGGCCCGGCTACGCGGTCACGGGCACGCTGCCCGCGATCCCCTTGACGGACGCGTCCGACCTCTGGACGGCCCCGCTGAACAAGATCTACATACAGCACCCGACGCTGTCCGACGACGACCTGGCGGAGGCGGCCGAGCGCGCGGCCGGCGGCTTCGTCACCGTGGCCATGGCGGGCGAGGGCATCGTCGAACTGCTCCCGCTCGGCCTCTCCAAGGCCACGGGCCTGTCCCTGGCGGCCCGCCGCCTGGGCCTGAAGGCCGCGGACACGATCGCCTTCGGCGACATGCCCAACGACATCCCGATGTTCGCCTGGGCCGCCCGGGGCGTGGCCATGGCCAACGCCCACGGGGCGCTGCGCGAGGTGGCCGACGAGGTGACCACGTCCAACGAGGACGACGGGATCGCGGTGGTGCTGGAGCGGTTGCTGGGCTGAGGGCCGGGGAGGCGGCCGCGCGGCCAACCGCTGTGGGCCGTCGTTCCGCAGGGCGGAACGGGTGGGCACAGCCTGCAGCGCGGGGCGCCGACATGACCAACCCCTGCTGAAGACCGGCCGTACCACAGCGGCAGCGCCTCGCGGCCGCCCCGGACAGCTCCTGTGGCTCCACGGCGGGGTAACTACACCGGAGCCGGCCTCGGGCTGTCCTGTCGGGAGCTGGGCGTACTGCCGTGCATGGGCATCGCCCACCTCCACTCCCGGATCAGGGCGCCGGGACGTTCCCGGCGGATGGGGCACAGCCACTCTGCCCCGCAGCCCGGTTGAGCGCCACCGAATTACCGGCGGCGCCACCTGCGGCGCCGGGCCTTGCCGAAGAACCAGCCCGCCGGTGGCTCGTCGGAGCGCCACGGCTGCGGCTCAGGCGCCTCGGCACGCCAGCGGGCGGCGAGCATACGGGCCCGCGCGGACGGCTCGGAGGTCTCGGCACCGCGTATGAAGGCCTCGTCCAGGACCAGTTCGTCCAGTCCGTCCCCGGCGTCGCCCCCGGACCGTCCGCGCCCGTCGTGCTCCGGTATCTCCTCCGTCACCGAGACCTCCTCGCCATGCATCCGCTTTGCTCAGTTTGCCCGGACCGGTGTGAAGCCCCCGTCAAGCCGCCGGAGGCCTACTCCTCGCCCGCGAGCTTCAGCGCCCGCAGCTTCTGGCCGGCGTACCAGGTGGCCAGCACGGTGACCGCCACCAGCAGCACCATGGCCGTCGGCAGGCCCACGGTGGAGGTCACGAGGTCCCCGCCGGCGACCTTGTGGGCGACGGCCAGCGACCACTGCTGGACGCTGAGCGTGCGCGCGCCGGGCACCAGGGAGCCGAACAGCGCCTCCCAGACCAGTGCGTAGACGAGCCCGAAGACCACGGCGTGCCGGGAGACCGTGCCGAGCAGCAGGAACAGCGCCGAGTAGGCGATGGACGAGACCAGCGCGGCGACCGTGTAGGCGACGGCGATCTGCTGGCCGTTGCCGTTGAGGATCAGGCCCGCGATCAGGGTCGGCAGCGCCGAGAAGACCATGGTCACGGCGATGGCGACGATCAGCTTGGTGAAGATGATCGTGGGCCGCTTCAGCGGCTTGGCCAGCAGGTAGACGACGGAGCCGTCGTCGATCTCCGGGCCGATCGCGCCCGTGCCCGCGATGACGCCGATGATCGGCACCATCGTGGCGATCGCGAAGCCGCCGAGGACGTCGGCCGCGGTCTGGTCGTCGGCGCCGGTCAGGGCCCGCACGGCCACGGCGAGGACGATCAGCAGCACCGGCAGCGCGCCGAGGATGAGGGCCCGGCGACGGCCGAGCAAGGCCCGGTAGGTGAGCCGGGCGACAGTGGGGTCGTACATCTTCGGCCTCCTACGCCGCGACCAGGTAAGAAAAGACGGACTCCAGGGACTCGTCGGACGGCGAGACCGTGAGGAGCCGGATGCCGTGGTCCCGGGCGACCTTCGGCAGCAGGGCGGTGAAGCGGCCGAAGTCCACGGCCTGGATGCGCAGCGCGCCCTCGCTGTGGTCCACCTCGATGCCGGCCGTCGAGGGGTCGGCGATCAGCGCGGCCGCGAGGGCGCGGTCGTCGCTGGAGCGGACGAGGTAGCGGTGCGGGCGGTCGGTCATCAGGCGGCGGATCCTGCGGAAGTCACCGCTGGCCGCGTGCCTGCCGGCGACGACGACCTCGATGTGCCGGGCGAGCTGCTCGACCTCTTCGAGGATGTGCGAGGAGAACAGCACCGTGCGGCCCTCGTCGCCCATCTTCCGCAGCAGGTCCATCAGTTGCATGCGCTGGCGTGGGTCCATGCCGTTGAACGGCTCGTCCAGCAGGAGCAGCGACGGCTCGTGGACGAGGGCGCTCGCCATCTTCACGCGCTGGCGCATGCCCTTGGAGTACGTCGAGATCTTCCGGTCCTGCGCGTACTCCATCTCGACCGTGGCCAGGGCCTTCTGGGCCGCACCCGCCCCCAGGCCGTGCAACTCGGCGTTGGCCACGACGAATTCGCGGCCGGTGAGGAAGTCGTACATCGCCTCGCGCTCGGGGACGATGCCGATGTGCCGGTAGATGGCCTCGTTGCGCCACACCGGCTGTCCGTCGAGGGTGACCGTGCCGGTGGAGGGGGCGAGGAAGCCGCCCATCATGTTGATCAGGGTGGACTTTCCGGCGCCGTTGGGGCCGAGCAGGCCGGTGACGCCGGGGCCGATCGTCATCGTGATGTCGTTGACGGCGACCACGTTGCCGAACCAGCGGGAGACGTGGTCGATGCTGAGCGTGGTCACAGTCCCACCTTCTTGTAGCGGCGCATCAGCAGGCCGTAGCTGCCGGCGATCAGGGCGAGCACGACCAGGACGTAGACCACGCCCTGTCCGGCCGACGGGTTGATCGCGCCGGGGTTGCGGGCGGTCGCGCCCAGGAAGGCCGACTGGACGCCGTCGATGAGCGTGACGGGCGAGAACAGGCCGATCCACGGGATGGCGGAGGTGTGGTTCTGCACGTCGGCGATGGCCTGGAGCGTGGAGACCGCACCGTAGGAGATGACCATCACGGCGATCACGGCGGCGATACCGAAGCCCCGGCGCGGGGTGACGGCGGCGATGACCAGGCCGATGCCGGCGAACAGCAGGGAGAGCAGCGCCACGGAGACCAGTCCCTCGGCGAATTCCTTCGTCTGGTGGGCGAAGCCCAGCTTGGCCAGCAGCGCGCCCACGTACATCACGAGCAGGGGAGTGGCGGTCAGGATGAAGACCGCCGAGGCCAGCGACGCGTACTTGGCACGGACGTAGTCGGCGGTCTCGATGGGCCGCGAGAAGTACAGCGGCACGGTCTTGAAGCGCAGGTCGCGGGAGACGGACTGGGGTGCCTGCGCGGCGACGTACAGGCTGATCACGGCCTGCATGATGATCGCGTAACGGGTGTACGTCACGGGCAGTTCGTGCGCCTTGGTGAAGACGGTGACGGCCACCATGATGGCGGCGGGCACGCACATCACCGCGAACAGCACCATCGGCAGCACCTTGGACTTCACCGAGCGGCCGAGTCCGTAGGAGCCGCGCAGGGACTGCACGTACAGCGAGCGGCGGGCGTAGGCGCGGCCGAGGCGGGGGCCGTCGTAGCCGCGGTAGCCGATGTCGTGGATGCGGGTCTGGTCACCGGCCGGGGCCGGCAGGGGGTGCTCAACCGCCATGGCCGACGGCCTCCTTCCGCTGCTTGTCGCTGCTGTGTCCGTCGTCGGTGAACACCTCGGAGATGTGGTGCCGGCGCTGCTCCATGCGCACCAGGCCGAGGCCGAGGTCGGCGACGACGTCCCGGACGAGGTCGTAGATCTCCTCGCTCTCGGCGGTCAGCAGCAGGACGTGGCCCGCGCCGGGCAGTCCGGCGCCCTCGTTCTGCGTGTCCAGTCCGCGCGCGTGGAGCGCCTCGCGGACCGCGCGGGTGCCGTCGGGGTGGGTCTCGCTGTCGGTGACCTCGATCGCCAGGGTGGTCGTGGTCTGGGTGAAGTCGGTGGTGGAGCTGGAGCGCAGGAGCTTGCCGCCGTCGATGACGACGACGTGGTCGCAGGTGCGCTCCAGCTCGCCCAGCAGATGGGAGGTGACCAGGACGGAGATGCCGAAGTCGGTGTGGATGCGGCGGATCAGGCCGAGCATGTCGTCCCGCCCGACCGGGTCGAGGCCGTTGGTCGGCTCGTCCAGGAAGACCAGCTCCGGATCGTGCACCAGCGCCTGGGCGAGCTTGACCCGCTGCTTCATGCCCGTGGAGTAGCCGCCGATGGGGCGGTAGCGCTCCTCGTACAGGCCGACGTGGCGCAGGGTGTCCGCGGTGCGCTCGCGGGCGGCGGCGGGCGGCAGGCCGGACATGCGCGCCATGTGGACGACGAACTCGGTGGCCGAGACGTCGGGCGGCAGGCAGTCGTGCTCCGGCATGTACCCGACGCGCTCGCGGATGGCGCGACCCGACGACGGGGCGGCGACGTCCAGGCCGAGCACCTCGGCGCGGCCCTCCGTGGCGGGGGACAGACCCAGCAGGATCTTGATCAGGGTGGACTTGCCGGCGCCGTTGGCTCCGACGAGTCCGGTCACACCGGGTCCGATGTCCACGGACAGCCGGTCGAGAGCGGTCACCCGGGGGAACCGCTTGCTCAGGCTTTCGGTCGCGATCACAGTCACGCATACGACCGTAGTGATCCGGGCCACGCCGGTCGTCAGACCTCAGAGCCGTCTTCGTGTCAGTCCCAGGTATTACGGGACCCTAAGGGATGCCCCGCCTAAGGGTTACCGCGGGTTTTCCACAGCCTGCCGTCCCTCCTATTGACGCCACCTCTAACAACTGTCACATTCACCAGTGTCAAGTTACGGACGCGTACCGCAGTCGGCGAGGCGACGCGTCGAGTCGGCGGCACGACGGGACGGGGCGGCATGACGACGGCAGTGAGCAGCGAACTCTCCGTGGAGCTGCGGGGGTTCAGGCGGGTGCAGCGCCTCGCCTACGAGTGTGCGGAGGCGGTCGCGGCGCGCCTGGAGCCGGGTGTGACGGAGCGCGAGGCGGCGCGGATGCAGCGCGAGTGGCTGCGCGAGCGCGGGGTGCGGGACTGGTTCCATCTGCCCTTCGCCTGGTTCGGCGACCGCACGGCGTTCGTGAACTTCCGCGTCCCGCTCCAGTTCTTCCCCACCGACCGCGCCCTGGCGCCCGGGATGCCGTTCATCCTGGACATGGCTCCGGTCTACGAGGGATACACGGCTGACATCGGCTACTCGGGCTCCCTCGGGGTCAACCCGGTGCAGGACCGGCTGATGGCCGACCTGGAGGCGCACCGGGAGCTGATCCTGCGCGAGGTGCGCGAGCGGCGCCCGCTGCGCGAGATCTACGAGGACGTGGACCGCCTCATGGTCCGCCAGGGCTACGCCAACCGGCATCGCGCGTACCCGTTCGGCGTGATCGCCCACAAGGTGGACCGGGTGAAGCAGCGCCGCTTCTCCCCGCACCTGTTCGGGTTCGGCACGCAGTCCCTGAAGGGGCTGGCCGCCGACGCGCTGCACGGCCACCGCGAGGGCTGGTCGCCCCTGTGGTCGCCGTACCGCTTCTCCGACCACCCGCCGCAGCCGGGCCTGTGGGCGGTCGAACCCCACCTCGGCTTCCGGGGTACGGGCGCGAAGTTCGAGGAGATCCTCGTGGTCACCGACTCCGGGGACCCCGAGCAGAGCGCGTTCTGGCTGGACGACGATCTGCCGCACGTGCGGCGCTGGGCGGAGGAGAAGTGACGGCGGACGGCGCGGGAGAGGCGAGGGCGGACGTGACGCTGCAGGAGGCGCGGGAGCGCCGGATCGCGACCGGCGGGGTCGAGCTGTGCGTGGCCGAGCTGGGCGATCCGGAGCAGCCGACGGTGGTGCTGGTGCACGGCTACCCGGACAGCAAGGAGGTCTGGTCGGAGGTGGCCGGCCGCCTCGCCGGCCGCTTCCACGTGGTGCTGTACGACGTCCGGGGCCACGGCCGCTCGACGGCGCCGCAGCCGCTGCGCGGCGGCTTCACCCTGGCCAAGCTCACCGACGACTTCCTGGCCGTGCTGAACGCGGTCAGCCCGGACCGGCCGGTGCACCTGGTCGGGCACGACTGGGGCTCGGTGCAGTCGTGGGAGTTCGTCACGGTGGGCCGCACGGAGGGCCGCGTCGCCTCCTTCACCTCGATCTCCGGCCCGTCCCTGGACCACTTCGGGCACTGGATCAACGCGCGCGTGAAGCGGCCGACGCCCCGCCGGGTGGGCCAGCTCATCGGCCAGGGCGCCAAGTCCTGGTACGTGTACATGCTGCACACGCCCGTGCTGCCCGAGCTGGCCTGGCGCGGCCCGCTCGGCAAGCGCTGGCCGCGCATCCTGGAGCGCGTCGAGCAGGTCCCCGGCGGCGACTACCCGACCGCGTCCCTGCCCTCCGACGCGGCGCACGGCGCCTGGCTGTACCGGGACAACGTCCGCGCCCGGCTGACCAGGCCCCGCCCCGACGCGTACGCACACGCGCCCGTGCAGCTCATCACGCCGCAGGGGGACGCGTTCCTGTCCGAGCGGCTCTACGACGACCTGGAGCGGTGGGCACCGCAGCTGACCCGCCGCACGCTCCCGGCCAAGCACTGGGTGCCGCGCACCCGGCCCGACCACGTCGCCTCCTGGATCGAGGAATTCATCATGTCCGTCGACGGCGGCCGGCCGGAACCGAAGGCCACCGGCCGCCACGCGGCCCGGTTCGGCGGGCAGTTGGTGCTGGTCACCGGCGCGGGCAGCGGCATCGGCCGGGCCACGGCCTTCGCCTTCGCGGAGGCCGGCGCGCGCGTGGTCGCCGTGGACCGCGACGCCGAGTCCGCGGCCCGCACCGCCGAACTGTCCCGGCTCGTCGGCGCGCCAGAGGCCTGGGCGGAGACGGCCGACGTCTCCGACGAGCAGGCCATGGAGAAGCTCGCCGAGAAGGTGCACCGCGAGTACGGCGTGCTGGACGTGCTGGTCAACAACGCGGGCATCGGCCTGTCCGGCTCCTTCTTCGCCACCACGACCGACGACTGGCGCAAGGTCCTGGACGTCAACCTGTGGGGTGTGATCCACGGCTGCCGCCTCTTCGGCGCGCGGATGAGCGAACGCGGCCAGGGCGGCCACATCGTCAACATCGCCTCGGCGGCGGCCTTCCAGCCCTCCAGGGCCCTGCCCGCCTACAGCACCTCCAAGGCGGCGGTGCTGATGCTCTCCGAGTGCCTGCGGGCCGAACTCACCGGTCAGGGCATCGGTGTGAGCGCGATCTGCCCCGGCATCGTCAACACCAACATCACCTCCACGGCCCGCTTCGCCGGGGTCGACGAGACGGAGGAGCGGCGCCGGCAGAAGAAGTCGGCGCGGCTGTACGGCAAGCGCAACTACCCGCCGGAGAAGGTGGCCGACGCGATCCTGGACGCGGTGATCGGCGACAAGGCGGTCGTCCCGGTGACCCCGGAGGCGCGCGGCGCCCACCTCATGTCCCGTTTCCTGCCCGGGGCGCTGCGGCGCATCGCGCGCGTGGAGCCGAGGCTGTGACGTGACCGGACCGCCGCCCGCGCGGACGTACCGCATCGAGGACCTGGCGCACCACACGGCCACGACGGTGCGGACCATCCGCGCCTACCAGGACCGCGGTCTGCTCCCCCGGCCCGAGCGCCGGGGCCGCGCCAACCTCTACTCCGAGGCGCACGTCACCCGGCTGCACCAGATCGCCCACCTCCTCGACCGCGGCTACACCCTGGCGTCGATCAAGGAGTTGCTGGAGGCCTGGGACACCGGCCGGGGCCTCGGCGGGGTGCTCGGCCTGGTCACCGAGGTGGAGGGCCCGTGGACGGACGAGCGCCCCGACCGGGTCACCCGGGCCGAGCTCGACGCACGCTTCGGCGCCGCGCCCGACGACGACGCCGTGGCGGAAGCGGTCGAGCTGGGCGTCCTGGAGCGGATCGAGGGCGACCCGGACACTTTCTCGGTGCCGAGCCCCCAAGAGCTGGCCGTAGCCGTCGAGTTGCACGCGGCCGGGGTGCCGCTGTCCGCGATCTCGGACCATCTGCGGGAGTTGAGGGGCCAAGTCGAGCACATCGCCGCCCGTTTCCTGGAGTTCACCAGCGAGTACGTCTTCGCGCGCTACCTGGACGATCCCGGGCGGCGCACGGACGCGCACGCGGCGGAGGCGGCCTCGCTCGTGCGCCGGCTGCGGCCGCTGGCCCAGCAGACGATGGAGGCCGAACTGGCGCGAGCCATGCGCACATTGGCGACCAGACACCTGCGCACCCACCTCGTGACCGAGAAGCCGGCACCGGGGGCGTCCGCCACCCGTTCCGTGCCCTTGCCGACCGAGACGATCTCCGCCGTGGAAAGGCTCGTTGGTCCGAGGCGTGTCGCCGAGTTCATCGCGCTGGCGGCCGAACGGGAGGCGAAGGCACGGTCATTGGATCGGTTGGCCTCAGTCCCCACTGCGGACAAGGAACTTCCCGAACCACCCTAAATCACCCGTCAATTATCCACAGTTTCACCAATTCCCCTGTGGATAACCACAGTTGGTTGTGGATCAAACCTGGGGACAAAAAAGACCTGCGTGATCCGCGTCTCTCGCGCACGCTGGACACATGAAGGAAGAGCATGCCGAGAGACGCACCGTGAAGGTGTCGAAATACCTCTCCAAGCACCTGCGCCACCAGCCGGAGCGGATCGGGCTCACCCCGGACCCGGCCGGCTGGGTGGAGATCGACGCGCTGATCGCCGCGGCCGCCGCGCACGGGTTCCCGGTCACGCGCGAGGAGCTGGACCACGTGGTGGCCGCCAACGACAAACAGCGCTTCGCGGTCGACGGCGACAGGATCCGCGCCAGCCAGGGCCACAGCATCGAGGTCGACCTCGGTCTGCCCCCGGCGACCCCGCCGCCGTACCTCTACCACGGGACCGTCGCCCGCGCCCTGGACGCGATCCGCACACAGGGACTGCGGCCCATGAACCGGCACGACGTGCACCTGTCCGCCGACCGCGAGACCGCCATCCGGGTCGGCGCCCGCCGCGGCCGCCCCGTCGTGCTCGCCGTGAACGCCGGCGCCATGCACCGTGACGGCCACGTCTTCCACGTCAGCGCCAACGGCGTCTGGCTGACGAAGGCCGTACCGCCGCGACACCTGCGCTTCCCCGGCCCCCGCTGACCCCTGGTGACCTGCGCGCTTCGCTTCCTCCGAGGAACCTTCGCGCACGTGCCGCCGTCCTCGGTGGTATGGACCACTCGCC
Organism: Streptomyces sp. NPDC025793; assembly: GCF_055558375.1. NCBI lineage: Bacteria > Bacillati > Actinomycetota > Actinomycetes > Kitasatosporales > Streptomycetaceae > Streptomyces > Streptomyces sp. NPDC025793. Next base: position 176,062 of record NZ_JBVHMR010000002.1, read on the forward strand.
CGTACACCTGCCGACCACCCAGGCCGCCGTCGACGCCCTGCGCGCCCTCGCCGCCCGCTACGCGCGCGAGATCGAGGTCAGCGACGACATAGGCGCCGACCGGACTTCCCGCCGCGACGCCGCGGGAATCGCGGTGATCACAGATCCCGACGGCTCCCTGCCGCACGAGGCGTACGTCGAGTTCGGCGGCCTGCCCCGGGTGAGCGTGCGGCTCTATCCGGACGACGACGCGCTGATCACCGTCGAGGGCGTCGAGTGCCCCGACATCGCACGCGACGACGTGCCGGCCTTTCTCCGCTCCGTCTTCGACGGCCTCGCCCACGTCAGGGTGCGCCGCTTCCCGCCCGGCTACCGCCTGGTCGTCCCGCTGCCCGGCGACCGCACGCACACGGAGTACGTCCCGATGATCCTGCTGAGCCCGTGGCTGAGCCGGAACGTCCGTTGATCGTTTGGGTCGTTGTCCGTGGGGCCGCTTACTCTCGAACGCATGAGCCTGCGTCTGAGCACCGTGATCCTGCCCCACCGCCGCTGGAGCGAAGGCGGCCGTTCGACCTGGACACGGGCCGAGCAGCTGGGCTTCCACACCGCGTACACCTACGACCACCTGTCCTGGCGCACCTTCCGTGACGGCCCCTGGTTCGGCGCGGTCCCGACCCTGACCGCGGCCGCCGGCGTCACTGAGACCCTGCGCCTCGGCACGCTGGTGACCTCGCCGAACTTCCGGCATCCGGTGACCCTCGCCAAGGAGCTGATCTCCCTCGACGACATCTCCGGCGGCCGGATCACCCTCGGCATCGGCGCCGGCGGCACCGGCTTCGACGCGACGGCGCTGTTGAACAGCAGCCAGGAGCCGTGGAGCCCGCGCGAGCGCGCCGACCGCTTCGCCGAGTTCGTGCCGCTGCTCGACCGGCTGCTCACCGAGGACGCGGTGACCCACGAGGGCCGGTTCTACTCGGCGGACGAGGCGCGCAACATCCCCGGCTGTGTGCAGCGGCCCCGGCTGCCGTTCGCGGTGGCGGCCACCGGCCCGCGCGGTCTCAAACTCGCCGCGCAGTACGGACAGGCGTGGGTGACCACGGGCGACCCGAAGCTCTACGAGACCGGTACTCCGGAGCAGTCCGTCGAGGCCCTGCGCGGCCAGTTGGGCAAGCTGTCAGAGGCCTGCGCGGCCGCCGGGCGGGACGTGGCCGAGCTGGACAAGATCCTGCTCACCGGCTTCACCCCGGACCGTGCCCAGCCCCTCCGGTCCGTGGACGCCTTCGTGGACTTCGCCGGCCGGCACCGGGAGCTGGGCTTCACCGAGATCGTGATCCACTGGCCCATCCCGGACTCCGACTTCGCCGCGGACGAGAAGGTCTTCGAGAAGATCGCCATGGAGGCGCTCGCTCAACTGGTCTGACGTGGAAGGCCCTCCGGTGCACCGGATGCCGTCCGTGCCGCTGAGCGTCATCTGCGTCTCATCTGTGCGGAGTCCCGCACGGGCGTGCGGGCATATGCGCGAGAATGGCCGGGTGACCTCAGCGACCAGACAGCCCGGGACCCCGTCCGCCGCCCTACGGCCGCGGCTGATCGCCACCGACCTCGACGGCACGCTGCTGCGCGACGACAAATCGGTCTCCCCACGGACCGTCGCGGCGCTGGCCGCCGCCGAGGAGGCGGGCATCGAGGTCTTCTTCGTCACCGGCCGCCCGGCCCGCTGGATGAACGTCGTCAGCGACCACGTCCACGGCCACGGCCTGGCGATCTGCGGCAACGGCGCCGCCGTGGTCGACCTGCACGGCGGCCCCGGCGCCCACCGGTTCGTGAAGGTGCGCGAACTGGCCCGCCCGAACGCCCTGGACGCCGTACGGCTGCTGCGCGAGGCGGCGCCCGGCACGGTGTTCGCGGTCGAGCAGACCTACGGCTTCCACCAGGAGCCCGACTATCCCAAGCTGCACCTGGAGATACCGGACAACCTCCGGCCCGCCGAGCGGCTCCTCGCCCCCGACGGTCCGGACGCCGACCAGCCCGTGCTCAAGATCCTGGCCTACCACCCGGACCTCGATCCCGACTCCTTCCTCACCCTCGCCCGGATCGCGATCGGCGACCGCGCCAACGTCACCCGCTCCAGCCCCAGCGCCCTGCTGGAACTGAGCGGCCCCGACGTCTCCAAGGCCAGCACGCTCGCCCTGTGCTGCGCCGAGCGCGGCATCTCGCACGACGAGGTCGTCGCCTTCGGGGACATGCCCAACGACGTCGAGATGCTGACCTGGGCCGGCCGCTCCTACGCGATGGGCAACGCCCACCCCGACGTCGTCGCCGCCGCGTCGGGCCGCACGGTCGCCAACAACGAGGACGGCGTGGCGGTCGTGATCGAACAGTTGCTGGCGGACTGTCTCTAGGTCCTGCCGGCCCGGCGTCTCGGGTTCTCGCCGGTGAGGTCGCCGACGGCCGCGTCGACAGGGCCGAGGAAGCGGTGCGAGGGCGTGAACGCAGCGGTACGGCGGCCATGTCGATCTGCGCGGCGAACTACAGCATCCGGAAGTCGGTGGCGGCGGCCGTCTCATCGATCCGGTCCGGCGTGGTGTGCCGTTCCAGCCCGCTGCCCACGGACCGCATCGCCGCCTGCAACTACGGCATCCGCAGGGCGGGCTCGACGGCCCGGGTGACGGTCACCGCGCCGCCACCAGCGACTCCGCCGCCTCCTCCCGAAGCGCCATCGCCCGCAGCGGCCCGTCCACGGCGACGAGCTCCGCGTACCCGCCCCGCTGCACCACCCGGCCCGCGTCGAGCACGATCACCTCGTCCACCGCGTCCAGGCCCGCCAGCCGGTGGGTGATCAGCAGCGTCGTACGGCCCTCGGTCGCGGCCAGTAGATCGGCGGTGAGCGCGTCGGCCGTCGGCAGGTCCAGGTGCTCGGCGGGCTCGTCGAGGACCAGGACGGGGAAGTCGGCCAGCAGCGCACGGGCCAGCGCGAGCCGCTGGCGCTGACCGCCGGACAGCCGCGCCCCGTGCTCGCCGACCATCGTGTCCAGGCCGTCAGGCAGCGAGTCCACCCAGTCCAGCAGCCGGGCCCGGGCCAGCGCCCGGCGAAGATCGTCCTCGGTGGCCTCCTTCCCGGCCAGCAACAGGTTCTCGCGCACCGAACTGTCGAAGAGATGCGCGTCCTGCGCACACAGCCCGACGAGCCGCCGTACGTCGTCACCGGCCAGCGCGTACGCGTCCACACCGGCGAGCGTGTACGCGCCCTCCTCCGGGTCGAGGAACCTCAGCAGCACCTGCGCGAGGGTCGTCTTGCCGGCACCGGAGGCCCCGACCACGGCGATCCGCCTGCCCTGCTCCAGCGTGAGGTCGAACCCGGCCAGCGCCTCCCGCCGCTGCCCCTCGTACCGCGCGGCGAGTCCCTTGACCACCAGCGGGAACGGCGAGGCCGGCGCCTGGCGCGGCCGCTCCGGCTCACGTACGGGCTCCGGGGCGTCCAGCACCTCGTACACCCGCTCCGCGCTGCGCCGCACCCGCTGCCGGTGGCGCACGGCGAGCGGCAGCCCCAGGACGCCCTCGAAGGCGGCCAGCGGGGTGAGGACGACCACGGCCATCGCCACGCCGCCGAGCCGGCCCGCCGCCACCGCCTGGGCGCCGAACAGCGCGGTGGCCGCGACGGTCAGGCCGCAGATCAACGCGGTGAGCCCGTCGCCGAGCGCGGTGGCCACGGCGGCGCGCGAAGCGATCCGGGTGAGCGTGCCGTCGGCACGCCGGGCCGCGTCCTTACGGGCGGGCAGCGCACCGGCGACGGTCAGTTCGGCGGTGCCGGTGAGCAAATCGGTGACGCGGGTGGCGAGCACGCCCCGCGCGGGCGCCAGCCGCCGCTCGGCGCGCCGGGCCACGGAGGCGGTGACGAGGGGAACACCGACCCCGGCCGCCGCCAGACCGACCACGAGGGCGGCCCCGGCCTCGGGCAGCAGCCACGCCGTGAAGCCGACGGAACCGGCCGAGACAAGGACGGCCACGGAGGCGGGCAGCAGCCAGCGCAGCCAGTAGTCCTGAAAGGCGTCCACGTCCGCGACCAGCCGGGTCAGCAGATCACCGCGCCGGGCGCTGCGCAGTCCGGCAGGCGCGAGTCGCTCCAGACGCCGATAGACCGCGACCCGGGTGTCGGCCAGCATGCGCAGCACGGCGTCGTGCGACACCAGCCGCTCGGCATACCGGAAAACGGCCCGCCCGATCCCGAAGGCCCGCGTCGCCGTCACGGCCACCATCAGATACAGCACGGGCGGCTGCTGCGAGGCCCGCGAGATGAGCCACCCGGACGTCGCCATCAGCCCGACGGCGCTGCCGAGCGCGAGAGCCCCGAGCACCAGCGCCAGCACGAGCCGCCCGCGCAGGGGCCGGGCAAGCCCGCGAACCCGGGCAAGAGGGCTGCGGGGCTGGGCGAGGGTCTGCTCCGGCAGGTGTGCCGCGGCTGTCGGTTCACTCTCCAGTCGAGAGTGGCGGGTGGTGGGCAAGAAAAGGCGGGTGTCCAGGGAGTTCAGCTCCTCGGCATGCTCACCGCCGGTCAACCGAACGACCCGGTCGGCCACATCCAGCAGCGCAGGCCGATGGACCACGAGAAGCACAGTCCGGCCCACCGCCAGCCGTCGCACCGCCGCCACGACCTCCGCCTCGGTCTCCCCGTCCAGCGCGGCCGTCGGCTCGTCCAGCAACAGCACAGGCCGGTCCGCGAGAAACGCCCGAGCCAGCGCCAGCCGCTGCCGCTGCCCCGCCGACAGCCCGGCCCCGTCCTCGCCGAGCACGGTCTCCGCCCCCTCGGGCAGCGCGTCCACGAACTCCAGCCCGCCCGCGTCCCGCAGCGCCCGCCGTACGGCACCGTCGTCCGCGTCGGGCCGGGCCAGCCGTACGTTCTCCGCGATGGTCCCGGCGTACAGGTGCGGCCGCTGCGGCACCCAGGCGATCCGCGAGCGCCACTCCTCCAGGTCCAGGCCGGCCAGCTCCGCGCCACCGATCCGCACCCCGCCCTCGGCGGGCTCCGCAAAGCCCAGCAGCACGTTCAGAAGTGTCGTCTTGCCCACACCGCTCGGCCCGACCAGCGCCACGGTCTCGCCGGGCTCGACGGTGAACGACACGTCGCTCACCGCGTCGGCCGAGCGGCCGGGGTAGCGGACGGTGACCCCGTCGAAGGCCACCGCGCCCTCGGGCACCGCACCCGCACCGGACGCCGGGACCGGCGTCTCCAGCACCGCGAAGATCTCCTCCGCGGCGGCGAGCCCCTCGGCCGCCGCGTGGAACTGCGCCCCGACCTGGCGCAGTGGAAGGTAGGCCTCGGGCGCCAGCACCAGGATCACGAGACCGATGTACAGGTCCATGTCGCCGTGGACGAGCCGCATGCCGACCGTCACCGCGACCAGGGCCACCGACAGCGTGGCGAGCAGTTCCAGCGCGAAGGAGGAGAGGAAGGCGATCCGCAGGGTCTGCATGGTCGCCTGCCGGTACTCGCCGGTGATCCGGCGGATGGACTCGGCCTGCGCCTTGGCCCGGCCGAACACCTTCAGTGTGGGCAGCCCCGCGACCACGTCCAGGAAGTGGCCGGACAGCCGGGACAGCAGGCGCCACTGACGGTCCGTCCGGGACTGCGTGGCCCAGCCGATCAGGACCATGAAGAGCGGGATGAGCGGCAGGGTCCCGACGATGATCACCGCCGAGACCCAGTCCTCGGTGACGATCCGCGCCAACACCGCCACCGGCACGACCACCGCGAGCCCCAACTGCGGCAGATAGCGCGAGAAGTAGTCGTCCAGGGCGTCCACGCCCCGCGTGGCCAGGGTGACCAGCGAGCCGGTCCGCTGACCGCCCAGCCATCCAGGACCGAGCGCCGCCGCCCGGTCCAGAAGGCGACCGCGCAGTTCGGACTTCACCGCCGCGCTCGCGCGGTGGGCGGCGAGTTCGGTGAGCCAGGCGACGACCGAACGGCCCACCGCCACGGCCACCAACAGCAGCAGGGGAGTGCGCAGTTCAGCGACGGACCGGCCGTGCTGGAAGGCACCGACGACGACCTCGGCGATGAGCATCGCCTGGGCGATGACCAGCCCCGCACCGACGGCTCCCAGGCCGACGACCGCCACGAGGAAGAACCGGGTGGCGCGTGCGTAGCGCAGCAGACGCGGATCGATTGGTTTCACGTGAAACGTGCCCTTCGGTCCAGAGGGTGTGTTTCACGTGAAACACACCCTCGGCGGACTCAGTGCGCGATATCGGCGATGTGCTGCGTGCCGATCCGCTTGCGGAACACCCAGTACGTCCAGCCCTGGTAGAGCATGACGAGCGGGGTGGCGATCGCCGCACACCAGGTCATGATCTTCAAGGTGTACGGGCTCGACGAGGCGTTGGTGACCGTCAGGCTCCAGTCCCCGTTCAGGGTGGACGGCATGACGTTCGGGAAGAGCGACAGGAAGAGCATCGCCACGGCGGCCACGATGGTGAGGCCGGACAGGGCGAACGACCATCCTTCGCGCCCGGCCTGGTTGGCCACCAGAGCGGCGACCAGCGCGGCGACAGCCACGATCAGGGCCACCAGGCTCCTGCCGTTACCGCTGTGGTCCTGCGTCCACAGCAGGAAGGCGAGAGCCACCACGGCCGCGACGAGACCGACCCGCAGGGCCAGCTTCCGTGCCCGCACCCGGATGTCCCCCACGGTCTTGAGCGCGGTGAACACCGCGCCGTGGAAGGTGAAGAGGGTGAGCGTGACCAGGCCGCCGAGCAGGGCGTAGGGGTTGAGCAGGTCCCAGACGCTGCCGACGTATTCGAAATGCTGGTCGATCTTCACGCCTCGCACGATGTTCCCGAAGGCCACGCCCCACAGGAAGGCCGGGATCAGCGAGGTCCAGAAGATCGTGTGCTCCCAGTTGCGCTGCCAGTTCTCCTCGGGCCGCTTCGCGCGGTACTCGAAGGCGACGCCCCGGAGGATCAGGCAGACCAGGATGACCAGCAGAGGCAGATAGAAGCCGGAGAAGAGGGTGGCGTACCAGTCCGGGAAGGCCGCGAAGGTCGCACCGCCGGCCGTGAGCAGCCACACCTCGTTGCCGTCCCAGACGGGCCCGATGGTGTTGATCAGCACCCGGCGCTCCGGCCGGTCGCGGGCCAGCAGCTTGGTGAGGATGCCGATCCCGAAGTCGAAGCCCTCCAGGAAGAAGTAGCCGGTCCACAGGACGGCGATCAGGACGAACCAGACGTCGTGAAGATGCATGACTGTTCCCCCGGCCTAGTAAGAGAAGGCCATCGGCTTGTCGGCGTCACGGGTGTCGCCGCCGATCTTCGTGGGCGGGTTGAGGTCGGCCTCGGTCAGCTCGGGCGGACCGGCCTTGACGTACTTCGCGAGCAGCTTGACCTCGACCACGGCGAGGATCGCGTACAGCGACGTGAAGACGATCATCGAGGTGAGGACCTCGGCCTGGGAGACCCCGGGGGAGACCGCGTCGCGGGTCTGGAGGACGCCGTAGACGGCCCACGGCTGGCGGCCCGTCTCGGTGAAGATCCAGCCCCAGGAGTTGGCTATCAGCGGGAAGGCCAGAGTCCAGGTCGCGATGCGCCAGTACCAGGGGGACAGCTTCGAGCCGAGTGCCTTGTTCTTGAACAGCACCAGGTGCGGCACCTCGTCCTCACCGACCCGCAGATGCTGCGGCAGCATGAACTTCTTGCGGGTCAGCCACAGCCCGGCCAGGCCGATCGCGAAGGAGGCCATGCCGAAGCCGATCATCCAGCGGAAGCCCCAGAAGGCGACCGGGATGTTGGGCCGGTAGTCGCCCGGGCCGAACTTCTGCTGCTCGGCCTTGTTGACGTCGTTGATGCCGGGGACGTACGAGGTGAAGTCGTCGTTGGCCAGAAAGGACAGCAGGCCGGGGATCTCTATGGCCACGGTGTTGTGGCCCTTCTGCACGTCGCCGTAGGCGAAGATCGAGAAGGGTGCCGGCTTCTGCCCGTCCCACAGCGCCTCGGCCGCTGCCATCTTCATGGGCTGCTGCTTGAACATGACCTTGCCGAGGGTGTCGCCGCTGATCGCGGTGAGCATGCCGGCGATGACCACGGTGATCAGGCCCAGCCGCAGCGAGGTCTTCATCTCGCGGATATGCTTCTTGCGGGCCAGATGGTAGGCGGAGACACCGACCATGAAGGCGCCACCGGTCAGGAAGGCCGCCGTCAGGGTGTGGAAGGCCTGGCTGAGCGCAGTGTTCTGGGTCAGCACGGCCCAGAAGTCGGTGAGCTCGGCACGCCCCCTGGCCTTGTCGATCTTGTAACCGACCGGGTGCTGCATCCAGGAGTTGGCGGCGAGGATGAAGTACGCCGACAGGATCGTGCCGATCGAGACCATCCAGATGCAGGCCAGATGGATCTTCTTGGGGAGCTTGTCCCAGCCGAAGATCCACAGGCCGATGAAGGTGGACTCGAAGAAGAACGCGATCAGCGCCTCGAAGGCGAGCGGCGCACCGAAGATGTCACCGACGAACCGCGAGTAGTCGGACCAGTTCATGCCGAACTGGAACTCCTGCACGATGCCGGTGACCACACCCATGGCGATGTTGATCAGGAAGAGCTTGCCCCAGAACTTGGTCGCCCTGAGGTACTTCTCCTTCTCCGTGCGCACCCAGGCCGTCTGAAGCCCGGCCGTGAGGGCGGCCAGGGAGATCGTCAGCGGGACGAACAGGAAGTGGTAGACGGTGGTGATGCCGAACTGCCATCGCGCCAGTGTCTCCGGCGCCAAAGCCAATTCCACGTCGTCAGCTCCTTACTTCGCCGTGGTAGCGGCAGTTTGCCCCTTTTGCCACACACATCATGGGAGCAATCGGGACGCGCTTGTGAACGCGTTCACATTCACAAGCCATTATGACGCACTGATTTTCAGCCCGGCGAGGCGGGGTGGCTGTAGTGCCACGAAGTCAAGGCCTTGGCAGCGACTTCAACATCTTGTTGAATTGCGCGCCATGCAGATACGGATCTCCTGGCCCGCGGGGCACATCACCGCGACCCTCGACGCAGACACGCCGACCACGCAGGCCCTCGCCAAGGCACTGCCGTTCTCCTCCAGCGCCCACACCTGGGGCGAGGAGGTGTATTTCGACACAGGTTTCTCCGTTTCACGTGAAACGGACGCCCGGCAGGTCGTGGAGCCGGGCACCGTGGCCTTCTGGACGGACGGCGACGCGCTCGCTCTCCCCTATGGCCCCACACCGATCTCGCGAGGCGACGAGTGCCGCCTCGCGAGTCCGTGCAACATCCTGGGGCACCTCGACGGAGACCCCCGGGCCCTGGCGACCGTACGGGACGGCGACCCCGTCCGCGTGGAGCTGGCCGGAGACCAGGACTGACCCTCCTGCCGGGGGCTACAGGTCCTTGCGGAACGACTCCGCCACCTTCAGGAAGATGTCGTTCGCCTCGGTCTCGCCGACCGTGACCCGCACACCCTCGCCGGGGAACGGCCGGACCACCACTCCGTGCTGCTCACAGGCCTGGGCGAACGCGACCGCACGCTCCCCGAGGCGCAGCCAGACGAAGTTGGCCTGCGTCTCCGGTACCGTCCAGCCCTGGCCGCGCAGCGCGTCGACCACGCGTGTGCGCTCCCCCACCAACGAGCCGACCCGGCCCAGCAGTTCGTCCTCGGCCCGCAGCGAGGCGATCGCCGCCTCCTGTGCGAGCTGGCTGACGCCGAAGGGTACCGCCGTCTTGCGCAGCGCCGCCGCGACCGGCTCATGGGCGATCGCGAAACCGACCCGCAGCCCGGCGAGCCCGTAGGCCTTGGAGAACGTGCGCAGGACGCAAACGTTGGGGCGGTTCCGGTAGATCTCGACACCGTCGGGCACCTCGGGGTCGCGGATGAACTCCCGGTAGGCCTCGTCCAACACCACCAGCACATCGCCGGGCACCCGGTCGAGGAACCGCTCCAGCTCGGCCCGCCGCACCACCGTGCCGGTCGGGTTGTTGGGGTTGCAGACGAAGATCAGCCGCGTCCGGCCGGTGATCGCCTCCACCATCGCGTCCAGGTCGTGCACATCACCGGGCGTGAGCGGCACCTGCACCGACCGGGCACCGCTGACCTGCGTGATGATCGGGTACGCCTCGAAGGACCGCCAGGCGTAGATCACCTCGTCGCCGGGGCCGCTGGTGGCCTGGACGAGCTGCTGGGCGACGCCCACGGAGCCGGTGCCGGTGGCCAGGTGGGAGAGCGGAACGCCGAAGCGCTGCGACAGCTCGTTCATCAGCCCGGTGCAGGCCATGTCCGGGTAGCGGTTGAAGTCGGCCGCGGCCGCCGTGACGCTCTCCATCACGCCGGGCAGCGGCGGGTACGGGTTCTCGTTGGAGGACAGCTTGTAGGCGACCGGCCCTTCGGCCGTGGCGGGCTTGCCCGGCTTGTAGGTAGGAATACCCTCCAGCTCGGCGCGCAGCTTCGGGCTCGTCTCGCTCACCGCAGTCCTCCTCGCGACCACCGGCGGACCGTCGACACCGCCGGCTTCCAATACTCCACACCTTATGAGGATTCGGCCCCGGTGCGTACAGGTTGCGGGGACGGCGACAGGAGAACCTCGCCCCTCCTCGGCGCCATCGCGGGCATCCTGGCACGAAGGCGTACGTTTCCGGGGGCGCGCCGTACATATATCTATGCGCCGGTGGCTTGCGCCGTGGCGCGCATCCCCCGTGCAGGTGAGTTGAGACCTCTTCGAGACATCAGGCACTTGGCAGGCCCACACGCGTCACCACGCCACGTCTTACCCCTGGATCGTTCAAATGTCTTTCTTTCTAAGGCAGTTGACCACGAATGACCATGCAGAAACGTGCCTGTCAACGCGTGCATATGCGTCCGCACTACCCCACCGCATGAGCCCTACTATCGGCTCGCCATGACAGCAGCAGGGAAGCACCAGGTGAGCCGCGCGGAAACCTCACGTCGAGGCAGTCGGCCGGGCCGGGCGGGCATCAGAGACGTGGCCGCCGCCGCCGGAGTCTCCATCACGACCGTGTCCGACGCCCTCAACGGCAAGGGCCGGCTCCCGGATGCCACCCGGCGCCATGTCCGCGAGGTCGCCGACCGGCTCGGGTACCGCCCCTCGGCCGCCGCCCGCACCCTCCGTACCGGCAAGTCGGGCCTCATCGGCCTGACCGTGACGACGTACGGGGATGAACCTTTCACCTTCACGGAGTTCGCCTACTTCGCGGAGATGGCCCGGGCCGCCACGTCGGCGGCGCTCGCCCGCGGCTACGCCCTCGTCATCCTGCCCGCGACCTCCCGCCACGACGTGTGGTCCAACGTCGCCCTGGACGGCACGGTCGTCATCGACCCCTCCGACCAGGATCCGGTGGTCAGCGAGCTGGTCCGGCAGGGGCTCCCGGTCGTCTCCGACGGCCGCCCGGCCGGCGCGCTGCCCGTCACCGCCTGGGTCGACAACGACCACGAGGCCGCCGTACTCGGCATCCTCGACCATCTCGCCGCCGCCGGCGCCCGCCGTATCGGCCTGCTCACGGGCACCTCGACGGACACGTACACGCATCTGTCGACCACGGCCTACCTGCGCTGGTGCGAACGGGTCGGCCAGACCCCGGTCTACGAGGCCTATCCGGCGCACGACCCGTGCGCGGGCGCCGTCGCCGCGGACCGGCTCCTGGCCCGCCCCGACCGGCCCGACGCGGTCTACGGCCTGTTCGACCCCAACGGCACCGACCTGCTCGCCGCCGCCCGCCGCTACGGGCTGCGCGTCCCCGACGACCTGCTGCTGGTGTGCTGCAGCGAATCCACGGTCTACGCCAGCACCGAGCCGCCCATCACCACGCTCTCCCTGAAGCCGCGCCGCATCGGCACCGCGGTAATCCAGCTCCTGATCGACGCCATCGAGGGCGTCGAGTCGGACCATCCGGTCGAGCAGGTGATACCGACCGAGCTGATCGTGCGCACCTCCTCCCAGCGGCGTCCCCCGCGCACGACGGTGAGCCCGCCGCGGTCACCGGACCGGGCCTAGGGCCGCACAGTACGGGGCGCGCACCCCGTACTCCCGGCGGCGGGTGGAGGGGACCCGGCGGGTCGGCGACCGGCCCGCCTGCCGGGGGTCCGGTCGGCGCGAACCAGGCCGAACACCTGCCGAAACGGGGCGAAAGCGGCGGTGAACTGGAGTCCTGTTCCGATTCACCACCCCTGGGTCATCACACGGCGCGACGCGCATTCCTATGATGGGCCCACGACACCGCGGACCGCTGCGACCAGGCAGTCCGAAGCGGTGCAGCTGCGGCGCGATGGTGGAGGGGTCTGATGACTCAGGGGGCCGGTCAGGGACCCGAGGTGGAGCGGACGGCGACGCTGCGCGACTTCCGGGTACCGGCGTACGTCCACGAGACCGGTCCGTACGTCCGCACCGCCGACCCGGGTGACGCCGCGCAGCCCCATCCGGGCGACGCCGTGCCGCCCGCCGACGAGGCGTATCCCGACGGCTACACGCCCACCCGGCGCGACCTGCCGGTCATCACCCGCACCGACACCGTCCAGGTCCAGGCCGAACCGGCGCCCGCGGCCCCGGTGCCGCAGCCCGCGTCCGGCTCCGGACCGCTCTTCGTCGTCGGCGACGTGCACGGATACCTCGACGAACTGATGACCGCGCTCCAGGAGCAGGGGCTCGTCGACGCCTCGGGCCAGTGGTGCGCGGGCGATGCCCGGCTGTGGTTCCTCGGCGACTTCACCGACCGCGGACCCGACGGCATCGGCGTCATCGACCTCGTGATGCGGCTGTCCGCCGAGGCCGCCGCCGCGGGCGGCTACTGCAAGGCCCTCATGGGCAACCACGAGCTGCTTCTGCTCGGCGCCAAGCGGTTCGGCGACACCCCCGTCAACTCCGGCGCCGGCACCGCCACCTTCCAGGCGGCCTGGCTGCTCAACGGCGGCCAGAAGACCGACATGGACCGCCTCCAGGACCACCACCTCCAGTGGATGGCCCGCCTCGACGCCGTCGAGGAGGTCGACGGCTATCTGCTGGTGCACTCGGACACCACCGCCTACCTCGACTACGGCGACTCGATCGAGGCGGTCAACGACACGGTCCGCGAGACCCTCACCCGCAATGACGCGGACGAGTGCTGGGATCTGTTCCGCAAGTTCACCAAGCGCTTCTCCTTCCGTGACGAGGGGGGTGCAGACGCCGTCCGTTCCCTCCTCGATACGTACGGCGGTACCCGCATCGTTCACGGTCACAGCCCGATTCCCTACCTCCTCGGCGAAGTCGGCTCCGAGGACGGCGAGGAGGGCAGCGGTCCGGTCGTGGAGGGACCGCACGTGTACGCCGACGGGCTCGCCATCGCGATGGACGGCGGCGTGACCATGGCCGGAAAGCTACTGGTCCGGCAACTTCCTCTGGATAACTGACCGTTCTCCGGGAAGGCGTCCCCCCGGCGGAGTACGCGCAGGCCGGAACGCAATTTCCGCAACCCCCTGTCACCGCGCACCCTCACGGCTCTACCATCGGCTTATCCGTAGCAGGCTCCCCTCCGTTTCTGCCCGACGGCTCGCCGGCGTGCGAGCCCCAAGCCCTACGGAGCATCGGGGGATGCACATGAACAGCGTTCCGCAGCACCTGCTGAGCGAGGACCGCCAGGAATTCGAGCGGCTCCTCGATGAGGCGCTGCGCTCCGCACCACACCGACCGGAACTGGCCGCTGTCGGACAGCGGCTCAACTCCGAACAGCTGCGCACCATGGCGCTCAACGCCACCGCCCTGATCACGGAGGCCGCCGCAAGCGAGTACGAGCACTACATCGAGGTCCGCGACGAACTGCGCCACCCGGCGATGGCCCCTGCCGTCAGCGGCGATTCCGGTTCCGCGGAGCCGGGTCCGGCCACGGCCGGGCTCACCACCGCCTTCGGCGAGCCGGCCGAGAACACCGGCGCGGGCGCCATCGCGGTCGTCGCCGTACTGGCTCCCGTGCTGTCCGGGACCGCCGCGGCGATCTTCCTCCTCATCGGCTACATCCTGAAGACGCTGAATCCCGGCCAGACCTTCGGCGACACCATGCTCACCGCCGGCTGGGTGTTCGGCGCCGTGACCGCGGCCGCGATCCTCGTCGCCGCCGTAGGACTGCTGCTCACCGCCCTGCGCAACAGCTCCTCGGCCCAGGCCCAGACGCTGAACGCGGCGCACAAGGAACTGGACAGGGCCAGAGAGGCCTGGCGCAGCGCCCTGCTGGAGCGCGGGATCCTGCCGTTTCTGTGCGAGGCGCTCGCCGAGCCCGGACCGGCCCCCGCACGGCTGCGCACGACCCCGTCAGCCCCGACCGGCCGGATGCCCCGCCTGGGCTACGACCGCCCCGGCTTCAGCAGCCCCGACAACGGCACCGAGTCCGGCCGCACGGGTTTCACCAGCCCCGACTACACGAGCCCGGACTTCGGCGGCCCGGACCACCGCCCCGAGTAGCCCCACGGCAGCCGGCAGCCCAGGCGCCCCGGGGCGGCCGGCGCCCCGGGCGCGGCTCCGCGGTGCCCGGTGCCCGGCCGCGCCGCCGTCTCGAACGACCAGTTCGGGGCGGCGAGTTCACCGGGGCTGCGTCCCGGCGGTGCCGGACGAGGGCGGCGGCGGCCCGCCGCTCGCCGTCGATGCCCAGGGCCCGCTCGGCGTCCGCCAGAGCGGCGCGCACACTGTCGGCGCCCTCGCCCGGCATCAGCTCCGGGCTCGCGTCCCGGGCCGTCTCCGTCGCTTCGGTCTCCGAACCGGCACCGCGGACGAGGTCCGCGAAGCCGTCGGGCTTGCGGAAACCGCCCTCCGCCACGAGGTGGACGAACTCATCGCACGGCTCACAGGACCCTGAGGTCCAGAAGATAGACGCACACGACCACGACGGAGACCAGCTTCCCGGACGCCGAGCGGCCCAGCCAGACCGGCCACACTCCGTCTCCCCCGGTGGCGAACTGGATGAGGTCAGCGCCGCTCGCGCTCTCCGAGGTGCGCACACAGTAGCTGTCGCCGACCCGCTCGCCCGCGAGCTCCTCCCCGTCCATGCCGTAGCGCCGGTACTTGTCCGCGAGCACGTCCCACGCGGCGGAGTCGGCGAAGCCGCCCAGCGCGGCATCCGTGGCGAAGCCGTAGGCCTCGTGGTGCCGCAACAGCCTCGGGTCCTCGCCCTCGGCGAGCGCCGGCTCCCAGGTGACCGCCGGTTCGGTGTCGACCAGGAGCCGGACGGCGGCGCCCTCCTCCGTGGGGAACACCTCGTCGTCGTACTCCAACTCGTAGCTGAGCACGGTCTCCTGCACCGGGTACGCGCCCGGCGGAATGCGCTCCAGCAGCTCGCGCTGCCCGCCGTCGTCCGTCGTCAGGGGGCAGTCGACGGCGAGTCTGCCGCTCGGCACCCGCAGCACCGCGATCTCCCGCACGGTGGCGACGGTCATCTCCGGCTCGTCCTTCGTGGCCAGCCGCGTGCCGGGCCGGAACAACTCGCTCAGGTGTGACGGTGCGGTCGGGCGCGGCGGCAGCCAGGGGGACGGCGCCACGGGTATGCCGTCAGCGGCGGGCGCCGCCGGGGCGTCCGCGTGCCGGCCGCGCAGGGACGGTGCGGCCAGGAGCGGGCTTCCGACGCCTGCCACGCCGAACTGCGCCCGGTCCCGCCGGCGCTCGGCCTCGGGCACGTCCGGGCGTCCGTGCCGTGACGGGCCCAGGACACCCTGCGGCTCGGACACCGTGCGGCCCCTGCCGCCCGGGTAGAGGTCCGTCGTCGTGCGCCAGGCGTCCTGCGCGAACTCGGCCTGCTCCGGGGACTCATAGCGCCACTCCGACCGGTGGCGCAGGAACAGGCTCCCCGGTTCGAGCAGGCGCCAGTCCAGCTCCTGCGTACGGCGGCCACGCTCGTCGTACGCCCACACCCCCACGTAGTGGTCCGCCCAGGCCACGAGATGGACCTCGACCGGCACGGTCCGCCCCGGGACCCGATGGACCATCACATACGGCTGCTCCGCCCGGTCCCGGGCCTCGGCCTCGGCCCGTGTGAGCGGTTCCAGGGCGCTGCACGAGGACAGATCCCACCCCTTGGCGTACGACACCAGCACGGTGCGTCCGTCGTCGGCCATGTCGATTCCCCCTCCACGCCTGACAGGTTGCTGCGCTGCAATCGACCGTAGCGTCCGCCTCTGACAACGGGCCGAGGACGGGGCCGTGGGCGCCCGAGCACCTGTGAGCGCGGCCGGGCGGTGCTCACGGCCCTTCACCTGTGAGCACCGCTCCGGAGAGCCGTCAGTCGGCGATCGGCAGGTACACCCTGTTACCGCTCGCCGCGAAGTCCTTCGGCTTCTGGGCCATGCCCTCCTCGATCTCGACCCGGCTGCCGCCGTGTTCGCGGCGGATGTCCTGCGAGATCTTCATGCTGGACATGATCAGCCCTGAGTCTCACGCTCGTCGAATGTCTTCCTGGCCGTCTGGAATGCGGCGATATTCGCCTGCGACCAGTCGGTGATGCTCTGCACCAGCCCACCTGCCTCCTGGCCCAGTCTGGTCAGCTGGTACTCCACGCGCGGTGGCACGGTCGGGAACACAGTCCGCGTCAGCAGGCCTTCGCGTTCCAGCGCGCGCAGGGTCTGCGTCAGCACCTTCGGGGTCACGCCATCCAGCCGCCGCCGCAGTTCCGCGAACCGCATGGGTCGGCCGTCCTCAAGCGCCACCAGTACCAGCATGGTCCACTTGCTGGCGATCAGCTCCAGCACGGCACGCGTGGGGCAGTCACGCAGGAAGACGTCCACACCACCGTGTTTCCTCAGGTCGAAGCCGGTATCCATGAGGAACCTCGATATCAGATAAGTGCCTTCTTCCGCACTGTTATCACTCGGGCCGACCATGGGACGCACCGCGACCCACTGACAAGGAGTTCTGATGTCCGCCCGCATGCATGCCATCGTCCAGACCGCGTTCGGCGGCCCCGAGGAGCTCACCTACACCGAGACCGACGTGCCCGAGCCCGGCCCCGGTGAGGTATTGCTGCGGGTCGCCGGTGCCGGAGTCAACCCGGGTGACGCGGTGCTCCGCGCTGGTCGTGTGCCGGAGCTGGTCACCCTGCCGTGGACGCCGGGCAACGACGTGGCCGGTGTCGTCGAGCAGGTCGGTGAGGGCGTTACGCGGTTCGCACCGGGCGACAAGGTGTACGGCATGCTGTCGGTCACCCGATACGGCGCGTACGCCGAGTTCACTGCCGTGCCGGCCGACGCGCTGGCTCTCGCGCCCAAGAACCTCGGCCTGGTGCACGCGGGGGCTGTGCCTCTGGTCGCGTTCACCGCTTGGCAGGCGCTGGCCGTGCTGGCCCGGGTTCAGCCCGGCGACCGCGTACTGATCCACGCGGCGGCGGGCGGCGTCGGTCACGTCGCGGTGCAGCTGGCCAAGGAGTTGGGGGCGCACGTCATCGGTACCGCACGGGCGGCCCGTCATGACCTCCTTCGCGAACTGGGTGCCGACGAACTGATCGACTACACCACCACCGACTTCCGGACGGCCGTGGCTCCGGTCGACGCGGTCCTGGACCTGGTCGGCGGTTCCTACGGGCCGCGCTCTCTCGATGTGCTCCGGCCGGATGGTCTGCTCATCGGCGCGTCGATCGACCCGGGTACGGACGAGCGGCAGGCAGCCACCCGCGGACTGCGCTATGCATGGGTCGCGTCCGAGCCCTCCGGTGAGTTGCTGGATCGGATCACCGAACGCATCGAGGCAGGTCGGCTACGGGTCACGGTGCAGCAGACCTACCCGCTGGCCGAAGCGTCGGAGGCCCACCGCACCATCGAGGCCAAGCGCACCATGGGCAAGATCGTCCTTGTGCCGTGATCGACTCGATCACCAAGCAACCGGCATGGTCCGCGCTTCGCGTGACGCCCTCATGTCGACTCGGAAACGCGGACCGCTTGCAGCCGGGACTCAGTCCGCGATCGGCAGATACACCCGGTTCCCCGCCTCGGCGAACTCCTTCGACTTCTGGAGCATCCCCTCGGCGACCTCCTCCGCCGACGCCCCCTCAGCCATCGCGCCACCGAACCGCTCTGTGATGCTTTGGCTAATCTTCATGCTGCAGAACTTCGGCCCACACATGGAGCAGAAGTGGGCCGTCTTGGCGGGCTCGGCCGGCAGGGTCTCGTCGTGGAACTCCCGTGCCGTGTCCGGGTCCAGCGCGAGGTTGAACTGGTCCTCCCACCGGAACTCGAAGCGGGCGTCGGACAGCGCGTCGTCCCACTCCTGCGCGCCCGGGTGCCCCTTGGCGAGGTCGGCCGCGTGGGCGGCGATCTTGTAGGTGATGACGCCGGTCTTGACGTCGTCCCGGTTGGGCAGGCCCAGGTGCTCCTTGGGCGTGACGTAGCAGAGCATCGCCGTACCCCACCAGGCGATCATCGCGGCACCGATGCCGGAGGTGATGTGGTCGTACGCCGGAGCGACGTCCGTCGTCAGCGGGCCGAGCGTATAGAACGGAGCCTCATCGCAGATCTCCTGCTGAAGGTCGATGTTCTCCTTGATCTTGTGCATCGGGACGTGTCCCGGGCCCTCGATCATGGTCTGTACGTGGAAACGCTTGGCGATCGTGTTGAGTTCCCCGAGCGTACGCAACTCCGCGAACTGCGCCTCGTCGTTGGCGTCCGCGATCGAACCCGGCCGCAGGCCGTCGCCCAGCGAGTACGTGACGTCGTAGGCGGCGAGGATCTCGCACAGCTCCTCGAAGTTCTCGTACAGGAACGACTCCTTGTGGTGCGCGAGGCACCACGCGGCCATGATCGAGCCACCACGCGAGACGATGCCGGTCTTGCGGTTGGCGGTGAGCGGCACGTACGGCAGCCGGACGCCCGCGTGGACGGTCATGTAGTCCACGCCCTGCTCGGCCTGCTCGATGACCGTGTCCTTGTAGATCTCCCAGGTCAGCTCCTCGGCCCTGCCGTCGACCTTCTCCAGGGCCTGGTAGAGCGGCACCGTGCCGATGGGAACGGGGGAGTTGCGCAGCACCCACTCGCGCGTCGTGTGGATGTTGCGGCCGGTGGACAGGTCCATGACCGTGTCGGCGCCCCACCGGGTCGCCCAGGTCATCTTCTCCACCTCCTCCTCGATGGAGGAGGTCACCGCGGAGTTGCCGATGTTGGCGTTGACCTTCACCAGGAACCGCTTGCCGATGATCATCGGCTCGATCTCCGGGTGGTTGACGTTGGCCGGCAGCACCGCGCGGCCGGCCGCGATCTCCTCGCGGACCACCTCGGGCGAAACGTTCTCCCTGATGGCCACGTACTCCATCTCCGGAGTGATCTCGCCCCGGCGCGCGTAGGCGAGCTGCGTCACCGCCTGGCCACTGCGGCCCCGGCGCGGCTGGCGCGGCCGTCCCGGGAAGACCGCGTCGAGGTTGCGCAGCCCGCCGCGCGGTGACGTGTGCTTGATCCCGTCGTCCTCGGGGCGGACGGGACGGCCCGCGTACTCCTCGGTGTCACCGCGAGCGATGATCCAGTTCTCCCGCAGCGGCGACAGTCCCCTGCGGACATCGGTGTCGGCGACTGGATCGGTGTACGGGCCCGACGTGTCGTACAGCGTGACCGACTGCCCGTTAGTGAGGTGCACCTGGCGGACCGGCACGCGCAGGTCGGGGCGCGAGCCCTCGACGTACGCCTTGTGCCAGCCGATGGACTTCCCGGTCTCCTGGGACTTCTCGTCCTGAACGGAGACAGGCGTGCGTGCGTCCTTGTTGGTCATGAGACCTACTCCCTACGCCGGCATTACCCGGTAACAGGTTCGGCGGTCGACGCAGCGGTTTCCGTCTGCCGGTGCTTCCCGTGAAACAGACGTCGTTCCACGTGAAACATCGCGAATACGGAGGTCAGCGCCCTCTCAGCCCGGTGCTCCGAGCTCCCGCGTGTGCAAAGGTGCCTCCACGCTAGCGTCATATGTGGCGTACTGAACAGTGGGCCCCCGGGCGTTCTTGCAATGATCGGGCGGTGACCAGGACCGAGCAGTACCCGTACCAGCCCCCCGAGCCGCGCCGCCGGGACGGCTCAGCGGCAGGCGACGGCCACGGCTCAGGCCGGGGATCCGGCGGGGACGACGACCATCGTCACGACCGCGGCCACGCGCACGGGCACGGTCAGCCGCAAGCCCCTGGTCACGCACACGGCCACGGTCACAGCCACAGTCATGGGTCTGCCGCGCCGGTCTCCCGGCACCTGCGCAAGGTCATCGCGGCGATCCTGATCCCCTTCACCGCCGCGGTCGTGGTGGGGCTCGTGGTGCTGTGGCCGGGCGGTGCGCCGCCGCACAAGCGCACCGGCGTCGGCTTCGACCAGCAGACCCAGCAGGCCACCGTCACCCAGGTCGTCGAGGTCAGCTGCAAGTCGGTGAACGCCTCCGGCGAGACCCCCACCGGCGACACCGCCACCGCCGAGGGCAACTCGGCCCAGCAAGAGGCGAACGGCGCCTGTCACAAGGCCACGATCCGGATCGACACCGGCAAGGACAAGGGCCGCACCTTCACCGAGATCGTGCAGCCCGACCAGCCACGGCAGCTACACCAGGGCGAGGCCGTCGTAGCCGCATACGAACCCTCCGCGCCCAAGGACCTGCAGTACTCCGTCACCGACGTCAACCGCCGCTTCCCGATGGGCCTGCTGGCCGGGATCTTCGCCCTCGCCGTCGTGGTCGTGGGCCGACTGCGCGGCGTCATGGCACTCGTCGCGCTGGCCATCAGCTTCATGGTGCTGAACTTCTTCATCCTGCCCGCAATCCTGCAAGGGTCGAACCCTCTCCTCGTGGCGGTGATCGGGTCCAGCACGATCATGCTGATCGCCCTCTACCTGTGCCACGGCCTGTCCGCCCGCACATCGGTGGCCGTGCTCGGCACGCTCGCCTCACTGGCGCTGATCGGCATCCTCGGCTCACAGTTCATCGACTGGGCCGCGCTCACCGGCAACACCGACGACCAAACCGGCCTGATCCACGGCCTCTACCCGAAGATCGACATGAGCGGTCTGCTGCTCGCCGGTGTCATCATCGGCTCGCTCGGCGTCTTGGACGACGTGACGGTGACACAGACGTCGGCCGTCTGGGAGCTGCACGAGGCCAACCCCTCGCTGGGCCGGCGCGCGCTGTACCGGGCGGGCATCCGCATCGGCCGCGACCACATCGCCTCCGTGGTCAACACCCTCGTCCTCGCCTACGCCGGCGCCGCGCTGCCGCTGCTGCTGCTGTTCTCGATCGCGCAGAGCAGCATCGGAACGGTGGCCAACAGCGAGCTGGTGGCCGAGGAGATCGTGCGCACCCTGGTGGGCTCGATCGGTCTGGTCGCCTCGGTCCCGCTCACCACCGCGCTCGCCGCGCTGGTGGTCTCCGCCGACCGCCCCGGCCCGGACGCCCCGGCCGGCAACGGCGCCCAGCCCGCCCCGGCACGCGGCGGCCGGGGCCGGCGCCGGAAGCGGTGAGGCGTCAGCCCCTGCGGAGGTGAGGCGCGGCCACGTCGGATGTCCCAAAGAAGCGTTCCTGCATAGCTCCACGCACCACGCGGAGGCCCTGAGCCCCCTGCCGTAACGCTTCAGCCGGCGCTCTGTTCCTCGGCCAGGATGCGGTCCAGGGCCTCCTCCAGATGCGCGTCGAAATCGGCGAGCGCACCCTCCTGACCCAGCGGCACCAGCTTGTCGGTGCGGTCCAGAAAGGCCACGAGCGGCGGCGTCGACGAGCGGAACAGCGCCTGGTCGCCACCGACCTGCAGCCTGATCAACACTTCACCGAGCGCCTCGGAATCGGCGGGGGCGATGTGCACATCCCCTTCCCCGCACGGCCGGCCGACGCCGTCGATCAGCAGCTCGCGCCCGAAAGCCCAGGTCACCGGAGCGTCACCGGGCAGATGGAAGGTGAGCCGCACGGCATAGGGATCATCGGTCTCGTAGCGCAACTCCACCGGAATGCGGAAGGAGAGCTCCTCCGAAACGAGAAAGCTCATCATGACTTCTGCCTGTACGGACTCGCGCATCGTCTACCCCGTCATATGACATCGACTGGCTGGGAGTGGCCCTCTAAGCGTGGGTCAAATCTTGCTGAACGTACACAGCGCATCACAAGGAGTAAGTTTTCAGATACTGATAGAGAGGCTGAGGGTCCCCAGGTGGCGCCCGATCTCCGCCTGAAGCCGATGAGCCGCGGGCAGCAGCCGGTCGGCCTGGCTGACAGGCAGCGACATGGCCATCGTGGCCACGGTGGTGCCGACCGTGATCGGGACCGCGGCACAGACCGTCCCGAGCACGTACTCCTGGCGCTCCACCACCGGCTCCATCCGCCTCGTCCGGGCCAGCCGCCGTAGGAGGGCCTCGTTGTCCCGCACCGTGTACGGCGTGATGGGCTGCACGGGGTAGCGGGCGAGATGGTCGCGGCGGGCGTCCTCGTCCAGTTGGGAGAGCAGACACTGCCCGATCGCGTGCGCGTGGCCAGTCGCCCGGAAGTCGGCCCACTCCTCGACCGCGGGCACCTCGGGAGAGTCGGAGACGCACATGACCTCGATCTCGCCGTCCCGGTACATCGCGTAGTACACCGGCACACCGATGGAATCGCGCCAGTGCGCGAGCGTGTCCGCGACCGCGCTGCGACGTTTCTGCTGGGCTCCGCTGCTGCCCAGCCGCTCGGCCGCGTCACCGAGGAAGAACAGCCCCTTCTCGCGGCGCAGATAGCCCTCGTGGACCAGTGTGCGCAGCAGGTGGTACGTCGTCGGCAGGGCGAGGCCGGTCTCGCGCGCCAGCTGCTTGGCGGGGGCGCCGTAGACATGCTCGGCGACCGTCTCCAGCAGGCGCATCGCGCGCTGGACGGATCCGATGAGCGTCGCGGCGGTCGCGGGCTCCGGGGCGTCCGCGGAGCGCGGCTGGACGAGCAGGCCCGCGGAGGGGCGTCGGCCGGAACCGGCCATGGATTGCGGCCGGTTCGAGTCGCCGGGCGGCGGTGGCCCGGCGGCGTCAGGGGAGCGGGGAGGACGGGACGAGTCCGCGGGAAGGGCGGCGGCGGAGTCGATGTCCGCCGAGTGCGGCTGTCCGGGGACGGCCACGGTGGGCGCGCGCCGTGTGGGAGGTACGCAGGGACGCGGCGGGTTGGGGGGTACGTGGGATTCTGCCGGTGCGGTGTCGACCGTGGCCAAGAGGTACTCCCGGAGCGCGATGGGCAGCCCGTGCCGGGGAAGAGCACGGAGGGGTCTGCGCCACCCACGGGGCCTGACCCGCGGGGAGTTCCGGACTTTAACCGTCCGCCACCGCGTGCAGACGGCCTCGCGGGGAAACTTCCCTCCCCCGAGGGAACCCGTCACCCCGGCCGGGACCGGTGATCGCGTGATTCGCTCACCAGTCCCCGCGTGCCGTCACCAGTCGCTGCGCGACGAGGAGTTCGACATGAACTTGCGCACGATGTAGATCAGTCCGCCGACCAGCGCGACGAAGACCAGCGCCTTGAACAGCAGGCCGATCACGAACCCGACGACGGTCGCTATCAGGCTGCCGAACACGACCAGGGCGATGACCGGCACCGCGACCCACTTCACCCACCACGGCAGTCCCGCGAAGATCTCTCGCATCGCCTTTTCCTTTGCGTTGTCGTATGTCGTATGCGTCGTCGTACGTCTGCGTTCTCGTACGCCGTTGATGTTCCGCATTCGATGCTAGAGCCGCGAGGGGGCCCTGCGGGGGTCTGTCGTCCCTTGTCCTCCCCTGACCCGTCCCCTAGGGAACCCCGAGGCCCGGTCTCACGCCTCGGGCGGAGAGAAGACGACGAGAACCCTCAGATCCTCGCTGATGTGGTGGAACTTGTGGGCGACCCCGGCCGGGACGTAGACGACGCTGCCCCGTGCCACCTCGGTCGTCTCCATGCCGACCGTGATCGACGCTCGGCCGCTCACCACGAAGTACACCTCGTCCTGGTTGTGCGGCTTCTGCGGGTCGTGCTCGCCCGCGTTGAGCGCGTACAGACCGACCGACATGTTCCGCTCCCGCAGGAACTGAAGGTAGGCCCCCTCGTTGGCGGCGCGCTCCGCCTCCAGTTCGTCCAGCCGGAATGCCTTCATCGCCGCTGTCGCCCTCGTCTCACTGCTCGGTTCCGATCGGGTCTGCCACGATCAGACACATGAAGAATTTCGTAGTCAAGACGATCGCCAACGCAGGCGCCCTCGCAGTCGCCGTGTGGCTGCTCGACAAGATCACCCTGACCGGTGACAACACCGCCAAGAAGGCCGGCACGCTGATCGTGGTCGCGCTGATCTTCGGTCTGGTCAACTGGCTGGTCAAGCCGATCGTGAAGGTGCTCACCTTCCCACTGTTCATCCTCACCCTCGGCCTGATCACCCTGGTCGTGAACGCGCTGATGCTGCTGTTGACCTCCTGGGTGTGCGGCAAGCTCTCGCTGAGCTTCCATGTGGAGGGCTTCTGGACGGCCGTTCTCGGCGGTCTGATCATCTCCGTCGTCTCCTGGGCCCTGCACATGGTCCTGCCGGACGAGGACTGAGCACGCCATGACCTACCGCGTCTGCTTCGTGTGCACCGGCAACATCTGCCGCTCCCCGATGGCCGAATCCGCCTTCCGCGCGCGGGTGGCCGAGGCCGGGCTCGAGGACCGGGTCGAGGTCGGCAGCGCCGGTACCGGCGGCTGGCACGAGGGCGATCCCGCCGACCCGCGCGCCGTCTCGGTGCTCGAGGAGCACGGCTACGACGGCGAGCACGTCGCGCGGCAGTTCCAGCCGTCGTGGTTCGCCCGCCTCGACCTCGTGATCGCCCTCGACAGCGGCCATCTGAAGGCCCTGCGCCGCCTCGCCCCCACCGAGGAGGACGCCCTGAAGGTGCGCCTGCTGCGCTCCTACGACCCCGCCGCGGGCGACGACCTCGACGTACCGGATCCGTACTACGGACACCGCGACGGCTTCGAGGAATGTCTTGCCATGGTGGAGGCGGCGAGCACCGGGCTGCTCGCCGCCGTACGGGGGCGCCTGGAAGGGCGGGCCGCATGAGCGAGGCCGCCGCGGACCCGGGCCGGGTCGGCGAGAGCACGCGCGCGGTGCGCGCGGGACTGCCCGAGCCGGTCAAGCACGAACCGACCCTGCCCGGGCCGGTGTTCGCGGCGCACTTCCACCTGCCCGGCGAGGCGACGGGCCCGTACCTGTACGGCCGTGACGAGAACCCGACCTGGACGCTGCTGGAGCGGGCCATCGGCGAGCTGGAGGCGCCCGGGCGGGACGACGTCGAGACACTCGTCTTCGCGTCCGGCATGGCGGCGATCTCCTCCGTGCTGTTCTCCCAGCTGCGCGCCGGGGACTCGGTGGTGCTGCCCTCCGACGGCTACCAGGTGCTTCCTCTGGTCCGCACCCAGCTGGAGGCGTACGGCATCGAGGTGCGCACGGCGCCCACCGGCGGGGACCGCCAGCTGGAGGTCCTCGACGGCGCCCGGCTGCTGTGGATCGAGTCCCCGTCGAACCCGGGGCTGGACGTGTGCGACATCCGGCGGCTGGTGGCGGCGGCCCACGCACAGGGCACACTGGTGGCCGTCGACAACACCCTCGCCACCCCGCTCGGCCAGCGCCCGCTGGAGCTGGGTGCCGACTTCTCCGTGGCCAGCGGCACCAAGCAGCTCACCGGGCACGGGGACGTGCTGCTCGGCTACGTCGCCGGCCGGGACGCCGAGGTAATGGCCTCCGTACGCCGCTGGCGCAAGATCGTCGGCGCGATCTCCGGGCCCATGGAGGCCTGGCTCGCGCACCGGTCCATCGCCACGCTCGCCTTGCGTGTCGAACGGCAGAACACCACCGCCCTCGCGCTCGCCGAGGCGCTGAAGCAGCGGCCCGAGGTGTCCGGCCTGCGCCACCCCGGGCTGCCCGGCGACCCGGCGCACCAGGTCGCCGCGCGGCAGATGCGCCGCTACGGGTGCGTGGTCTCCTTCACCCTGCCCACGCGCGTGCGTGCCGAGCGTTTTCTCGCGTCCGTGCGCCTGGTGGAGGACGCGACGAGCTTCGGCGGGGTGCGCTCGACGGCCGAGCGGCGGCGCCGCTGGGGCGGGGACGACGTGCCGGAGGGCTTCATCCGGATGTCCGTCGGCGCCGAGGACCCCGAGGACCTGATCGCGGACGTGCTGCGGGCCCTGGACGAGTCCGCCGAGTGAGGAACTCGCGTCACACCCCTGAACCGCACGACGGTCCGAGCCTCCCCCCTCGTGGCTCGGACCGTCTTCGGCTCTCCGCGCGAAGAACCGTGCGAACAAGGCTAGTTGACTCTCTGTCAGTGTCCAATCACGCTAGCGACAGCAACGTATCGACATATTTATAGTTGGTGCCTGCCTGGGGGCGCCGGGGGAAGGCAGGGACAGGAGAGGGGAAACCGTGGATCTGGCCTTGCTGCGCACTTTCGTCACCGTGCACCGGGCCGGCTCCTTCACCCGCGCCGCGGCACTGCTCGGCCTCTCCCAGCCCGCCGTCACCTCACAGATCCGCACGCTGGAACGCCAGCTGGGCAAACCGCTCTTCCTCCGGCAGGCACGCGGGGTGACCCCGACGACCATCGGCGACGAACTCGCGCACAAGGCCGCGCCCCACCTCGACGCCCTGGTGGAGATAGCCGAGAGCGGCCTGGACGACGACTCCTCGCTGAGAACCCTGCACCTCGCCGGCCCGCCCGAGTTCACCGCTGAACGCGCTCTGCCCGCCCTCACCGAGCTGACCGGCGACGACGGCCAGGGCTACGCGCTGCGCGCCTCCTTCGGCACGGCCGAGGAAACCCTGGAAGGCCTGGCAGCAGGACACCATGATCTGGCCATCAGTACGGCCCGGCCGCGCGGCGCTCTGCTCACCGCGACTCCTCTCTGCGACGAGGAACACGTGCTGGTCGCCGCTCCTCGCTGGGTGGAACGGATCGGTGCGGAGGAGCTGCGCCTGAAGGGGGCGTCGGCGCTGGAGGACCTGCCCGTCGTCGAGGTCCACGAGTCGCTGCCCCTGGTCTCGCACTACTGGGCCTCCGTCTTCGACTCCCGCCCCGCCGCCTCGGGCGCGGTCGTCGTCCCGGATCTGCGAGCCGTGCTGGCCTGCACGATCGCCGGTGCCGGGCTGGCGGTGCTGCCCCGCTATCTCTGCGCCCCGGCCCTGGCCGAGGGCGCGATCGTGACGCTGCACGATCCGGCGGTGCCGCCGCTGCGCACGTACTTCCTGGTGGTGCGCACCGGAACCCTTGCCATGCCCCATGTGGCACGGGCCCACGAGTGGCTCCATCGGGCGGCCACGGGCTGGGGCTGACCTGCGCACCAAGGCGTTCGCGCGGGCAGATGTTTCACGTGGAAGCCAGATGTTTCACGTGGAACCAGCTGGGCCACATTTCTCCCATGACCGTCCGACCCGTGGTCAAGCGCACCGCGCGTGCCGTCCTCCTGGACGGTGACGACCTGATCCTGATCAAGCGCACCAAGCCCGGTGTCGATCCCTACTGGGTCACTCCCGGTGGTGGGGTCGAGCCCGGGGATCCGACTGTCGTGGACGCCTTGCACCGCGAGGTGTACGAGGAACTCGGAGCCAAGATCACCGATGTCGTGCCGTGTTTCGTGGACACGGTGGAACACATCGGCGAGGACGGCGGCGCGACCGGCGTGAAGGTGCAGCACTTCTTCGTCTGCCGTCTGGAGTCCATGGATCCGTCCCTGCGGCACGGCCCCGAAGTGGACGAGCCCGCCGGAGAGTACGAGATCGTGCGCGTCCCGTTCACCCGGGTCGGCATCGCCTCCGTCCACCTCGTCCCGCTGTCGCTGCGCCACTACCTGGACGGCAATATCGAGGGCGTACGGGCCATGCACGCTCCCGACCTCGGATAGCGCGCCCCATTCCCCGATCCCTCAGCTCCCGGCAGTGGGCAGTTCCTCCACGGCGTCGTGCCGTATTCGGCGTGACGGGACGCCGATGTCCCGCAGCACGTCGATGCCGCTGCGGATCATTCCGGGCGGTCCCGAGAGGTAGGCGTCGTACTCGTTCCAGGGGCCGTACTCCCGGACGGCGTCGGGGAACCGAAGAGGGGTCTGCTGGTCGGTGACCGCCCGGACCGCGAGCCAGGGGTGGATCTGCCGGAGGCCGAGCAGGGTGTCGATGGCGTACAGGTCGTGGTCGCTGCGGGCGCCGTAGAACACCTCGACCGGCCGCCGCACCCCGTGCTCGACGACATCCTCGACCAGGGCCTTGATGGGCGCGATGCCGGTGCCGCCGCCCAGGCAGAGCAGTCCGCTGTCGGTCGTGTGGTCGACGGTCATCGAGCCGACCGGGGCGCCGAGCCGTACGACGTCTCCGGGCCGGGCGCGGTGCACCAGCGCGTTGGAGACCCAGCCGGCCGGTACGGCCTTCACATGAAACGTCAGCAGTCCGTCCGAACGGGGCGCCGAGGCGAAGGAGTAGTGCCGCCATACTCGCGGCCACCAGGGTGTTTCCACGCTCGTGTACTGGCCGGCCAGGAAGGGGTAGGGCTGGTCGGGGCGGACGGTGAGGACCGCGACGTCGGCGGTCCTGAGCTCGTGCGAGACCACCTCGGCGTGCCACCAGGCCGGGGCCCGCAGCTCGTCCATCGCGGCCGCGTCGATCATGGCCTGGGACATCTTCGTGTACGCCCGTACCCAGGCGGCCTCGGTCTCGGGGGTCCAGACGGCGGCGGCGTACGCGCTCAGCGCGCCGAGGAGGCATTCCCCCAGGGCCGGATAGTGCTCCGCGCGCGTCCCGTACTTACGGTGGCCCCGGCCCAGGTTCCGCAGGTAGTCGGTGAGGACTTCGGTGTCGTCCACGTGCTCGGCCACCTTGAGCAGGGACTTCAGCAGGCGTTCCCGCTGGACGTCCATCGCGGCCGGGAACAGCTCACGGAGCTCGGGGTGGCGGACGAAGAGCAGAGCGTAGAAGTAGGACGTGACCTGGTCGGCGATCGGGGCTATCTCGGCCATCGTGCGACGGATGAGCAGGGCGTCCGGGGAACCCTGCCCGGCCGTCGGTCCCGACCGCTGCACCGGCACCCGCTCGACGTCCGTCGACGGCCAGGCGAGCGCGTCCGCGGCCGGCGCGGCCGGCATGTCCGATGCCGGCCCGGCAAGTGGCACGGCGGCTCGCCCGTCCGGTGCCTCGGCGGAGCGTCTGGGAAGGCCGTGCCCGGTGCTGCCGTCGGCGGCCAACGCTCGGGCATCGTCCGGCGGTGGAGCCGAGGGCACCTTGCGCGGCGTGAACCAGCCGTCCCCGTCCGACGTGCCGTTCTCCCCCGGCGTGGTGGTCGGAGCGTCCATGGTGTGCCCTCGCCTCGAACGTCTTGCGGTCGGTCTGCGCACCTCCCCTGGGAAGATGCATGTTCCCCCGGCGGGCGGCCAGCCGTAGCACCCGCCCCGACCCTACCGGCCGTCGTCCCGCATACAAATCCCCCCCGCCGCCCACGCGCACCAGGCAGGACGGCAGAGCCGCCCGGTCCGACAACTACCGCTCGGCGGCCACCAGTTCATAGGCGTCCCACAGATCCCGCCCCGTGTAGCGGTGCGTCGCGAGGCCGGCCAGGCGGGCGTCCGCGTTGACCGCCACGGAGACCGGCACGGCGGCGAACAGGTCCCAGTCCGAGGACGAGTCGCCGTATGCCACGCAGTCCGCCCGCGCCACCCCGAACTCCGCACAGAGCCGGTCGGCGACAGTGACCTTGGCCGCTGCGCTGAGCACCCCGGCCGGGTCGACCGGCTCGGTGAACGGCACGGCCGGGAAACGCGATCCATGAGCCGCGTGAGCGCCCCAGTCGAGCAGGCGCTCCACGAAGAAGGACGGCGAGAGGGACACCACCGCGCAGTACTCGCCCGCGTTTCGGATCTCCTCCCAGACTTCACGGATCCGGGCCAGCCAGGGCGCCGCCCGGAACGCGACATCGACGTGCGCGTCGGTCAGATCACCCCACAGCTCGTACACCCGCGCCGCATACTCCGGCGGACCGATCCGCCCCTCGGCGATCGCCCGGTCCAGCGCCACTGTCTCCACCTCCCGCCCCAGCTGGCGGGAAATCTCCACCGGGGCGGTCGTGCCGTGCAGCAACGTGCCGTCAAGATCGAAGAGATGCAGTCTCGCCATGGCCCGAGGCTAACGGGCTGCCGATGTTTCACGTGAAACACTCTCAGGCCGCCCGCCGGCGCCACGCGGGCCCATGCATGGCCAAAAGCACGTACGTCTCCGTCGAAACGGGTGGACGCCAGGGGTGCCCGTCGGACAGCCTGACCTGCGTGCCGACTCCTTCCCTCGCCGCTCTACCCATCCGCCGTCTGACGCTTCGCGATCTCACCGCCTGCGCCGACTTGTCCGAAGACCGGGGGTGGCCACGCGAGGAACACAAGTGGGGCTTTCTCCTCACGGCCGGAAACGGCTTCGGCATCGACGACCCGCAGGGTGGTCTCGTCGCCGCGTGCGTCGTCACGCAGTACGGGTCGTGGGGGCTTCCGGATCTCGGCGCCATCGGCATGGTCCTGGTCGCCGAACGGCATGCCCGCCAGGGCGTCGGGCGCCGCTTGATGCGCCATGTCGTGTCGACCATGGGAGCCACTCCGCTGACCCTGCACGCCACGGAGAACGGCCGCCCCCTGTACGAGGAACTGGGTTTCAAGGTGACGGGCCGGGCCGAGATGCTCAGCGGCCACTTCACTCGCGGTGGACCGGAGTCCGGGGTCCTCACCCGCGCTGCCACCGCGGAGGACCTTCCCTCGATCCTGCGGCTCGACGAGGAGGTGTTCGGCAGCGACCGCACCCCTCTCCTCGTGCGGCTGCCCGCCTTCGCCGACCAGCTCCGGGTGGCCGAGGAGGACGGCACACTCACCGGTTACACAGCCGCGTGGCCGAACATGGACACGCATGTCGTCGGCCCGCTGATCGCCCGCGACACCGAGACCGCCAAAGCCCTCATCTCCTCACTGGCGGACCGTACCGACCGTCCGCTGCGCACCGACATCGACGTACGCCACGAGGAGTTGCTGGCCTGGGCGAAGACGCGCGGGCTGGCCTCCGTGGCGTTCAACTCCGTGATGACGTACGGCATCCCGGACCTCCCGGGTGACTGGACCCGGCGGTTCGCCCCGCTGACGGTCGCGGCGGGTTGAGACGCGTACGCCGGACGGACCTGAGGTTCGGTTGTGGAGTACGCCGACATACGACGGACGCCGGCCCCGCCGGTGATGTGGCGGGGCCGGCGTCCGTCCGTCGGGGGGGTGCGTGCGGGCCGTGATCAGGCGAGGGTCCGCGCAGCCTCCGTGGCGAAGCCGTGGTCCTGCTCCGGGGTACCGCCGCCGACACCGATGGCACCGATCAGCCGGCCGTCCCGGTGCACGGGCACGCCGCCCGCGATGAACAGCAGGGGCCGGTCGAGAGCGGTGGGCAGGGTGTGGAAGAGGCCGCCCGGCTGGACGGCGTCGACCAGGTCGGCGGTGGGCGCGTTCAGTTGAAGCGCGGTGTAGGCCTTGCGAGTGCTGGTCTCACCGGAGATCAGCACCGCCCGGTCGTCCCGGCGGAAGGCGAGCAGGTGCCCGCCCGCGTCCAGGACGGTCACGCTGACGGTGACTCCGGCCGCCTCGGCCGCACGACGGGCCGTGGCAACGAGCAGCTCGGCGTCCTCGATGGACAGCGGGGCGACGGAGGTGGTGCTCATGGGTGTTCTCCTTGGGTGGTGCCGAGACCTCGGGACGTGCTGAGGTCCTGGACGTGGCTGGGGTTCTTGGTGGTCATGGGTCCGGCCGCCAGTGAGGCCCGGCGGGCGGGGCCGCGGTCCGGGGTGCTCAGTGATGGACGGGCGTCTGCTGCCCGACTGGCGTTCCGGTGGCGATCACGGTGCTCCGCGGTCCGCCGCGGCGCTCCAGGGCCGACGAGAGGACGGCGAGGACCAGGGCGGCCGCGGCGAGGGTGGCACCGACCCAGTTCGGGGCCGCGTAGCCGAAGCCGGCCGCGATCACGATGCCGCCGAGCCAGGCGGACAGGGCGTTGCCCAGATTGAAGGCGCCGATGTTCACGGCCGACGCGAGGGTCGGGGCACCATGGGCCTGGTCGAGGACGCGCTTCTGGAGCGGCGGGACGGTCGCGAAGCCGAGGGCTCCGATCAGGGCGATGGTCACGGCCGCCGCGATCTTGTTGTGCGCAGTGAGCGTGAAGAGCGCCAGGACGACGGCCAGGGCGCCGAGGGAGACGTACAGCATCGGCATCAGGGCGCGGTCGGCGAACTTGCCGCCGATGAGGTTGCCCCCGACCATGCCGAGGCCGAACAGGACCAGCAGCCAGGTGACCGAGCCGTCGGCGAAGCCCGCGATGTGGGTCATCATCGGCGCGATGTAGGTGATGGCCGCGAAGACACCGCCGAAACCGAGGACCGTCATCGCCATGGCGAGGAGGACCTGGGCGTTCTTGAAGGCGGCCAGTTCGTGCCTCAGGTGCACACCCTCCGGCTTCGGCAGCTCGGGCACCAGCTTCGCGATGCCCGCGAGGCCGACGACACCGAGAGCGGCGACGACGCCGAAGGTGACGCGCCAGCCGACGTGCTGGCCGATGAGGGTGCCGAGCGGGACGCCGACGACATTGGCGACGGTCAGGCCGGTGAACATCATGGCGATGGCTCCGGCCTTCTTGTGGGGCGCCACCAGCTCGGCCGCGACGACGGAGCCGATACCGAAGAAGGCGCCGTGGGCGAGCGAGGCGATCACCCGTCCGATCACCATGACGGCGAAGACGGGGGCCACCGCGGAGACCAGGTTCCCGACGATGAAGAGGCCCATCAGCAACATCAGCATCCGCTTGCGGGGGACCTTGGTGCCGAGCACGGTCATCAGCGGAGCGCCGATGACCACGCCCAGCGCGTAGCCGGTCACGAGCAGGCCTGCCGTGGGGATGGAGACCCCGAAGTCACCTGCGACCTCAGGCAGCAGTCCCATGATCACGAACTCGGTCGTTCCGATTCCGAAGGCCCCGATCGCGAGGGCCAGAAGCGCGAGAGGCATGAGGGGTGAACCTTCCCATACGGTTGCAGGAGCGCTTTGCGTGCGTCCACAATAGTTGCAGACGCTGGCTAATGGCAATCGCGCACTATTGCGAGGCTGCTCTATCCTTGATACAGCCGCTCCGGGACGGAGGAAAACGCCAATGACAGCGACGGACCCCGCGCTCACCGCCCTCGCCCAGGGCTGGTGCGCCCTCTCTGCCCTGCACGGCAGGATCGAGGCGCACATCGAGCGCGCCCTCCAGGCACAGCACGATCTGAGCGTGCGCGAGTACTCCCTGCTGGACGTACTCAGCCGACAGCACGACGGCGAGGGCGGCCATCTCCAGATGAAGCAGGTCGCCGACGCGGTCGTCCTCAGTCAGAGCGCCACCACCCGTCTGGTGACCCGCCTGGAGGACCGCGGGCTCCTGGAGCGCTACCTGTGCCCCACCGACCGGCGTGGCATCTACACCAACGTCACCGAGGCGGGCCTGCGTCTGCTGGAGGAGGCCCGGCCCACCAACGACGCCGCCCTGCGCGAGGCCCTGGACGATGCCTCCAAGAACCCCGAACTGACCCCGCTGGTCCGAGTCGTGGAGTCCCTGAACGTGCCCGCATAGGGTGCGGACATGGGAGATCTTGAGATACGCCACGCGACCGCCGACGACCTTCCGGCGATCGTCGCGATGCTCGCCGACGACCCGCTGGGTGCCCAGCGCGAATCACCGGACGACCTGACCCCTTATCTGGCCGCGCTGGAACGCCTCACGGCCGATCCGAACCAGCACCTGGTCGTCGCCGTGCGTGAGGACCGCGTGATCGGCACGCTCCAGCTCACGATCATCCCCGGGCTCTCCCACAAGGGGTCGACCCGCGCGCTCATCGAAGCCGTCCGCATCCACGTCGACGACCGGGGCAGCGGGCTGGGCACGGTTTTGATCCAGTGGGCGATCGACACCTCCCGGCAGTTCGGGTGCGCGATGGTGCAGCTGACGTCCGACAAGAGCCGCACCGACGCCCACCGCTTCTACGCGCGGCTGGGCTTCAGCGCCTCACACGAAGGCTTCAAGCTGAAGCTCTGACGGCTGAGGACGACCAGACGGGCCCGGGGGTGTGTTTCACGTGAAACACACCCCCGGCCGTTCGTTCACCTAGCCGATGCCCCGCCAGCCATCAGGGTCCACTCCGCCCGGCACTGGCGCCTCCGTGTCATACGGCTGCCGCGTGAAGACGAACGATCCGAGGTCCAGGTGGCTGACGGATCCATCCGGGCGTCGCACGGGCCGCAACAGCTCTCCGGCGAAATAGCCCTCCAGGCCCGTCCAGGTGCCGTCACCGTTGGACCGAAAGCGGGCTCGCCGCCCGTTGCCGGTCAGCGGGCCCAGGGCGAGCCGGTCGTCGGCGGTCACCCGCAGGCCGTAGGCGTAGGTCCCCCAGTACCACTGCCCCGCAAGGTCCAGCAGCGCCGGATCGACCTCGCGCAGCGGCCGCCAGGGCTCGGGGATCCGCGGTTCCGCCTCGGCGACGATACGGACGAGATCGGCGCCCACCGCTCCCAGCAGCGGCCCACTGGTGCAGTTTGCCAGCACCACCGCTGCCACATCGTCCTCCACGCCGATGGTGAGGTTCGCCAAGAAGCCCGGGAGCGAGCCCGAGTGGCCGACGAGGAGCCGACCGTCTCGGGACTGGAGCTGCATCCCGAGGCCGTAGGTGACCCCGTCCAGCACGTCCGACACCTCGGCGGGTGCCGCGGGGGTCCGCATCTCGCGGACCGACTCCGCGCTCAGGACCCGATCGTCTCCTACGGCCAGAAACGCGGCGAACCGTGCGAGGTCCCCCGTGGTCGACCACAGCTGCCCGGCCGGCGCCATCCGGCCCAGGTCCTCCAGTGGTTCGGGCAGCAGCGCGTCCGCCCACGGATGTACCGCCCATCCACCCGCGTGCGGAGGCTGCGGCTGCGCGGACGTGCGGTGCAGGCCGAGCGGCTCAAGGATCTCGCCGCGCAGCACCTCCTCCCACGGAGCACCGCGCAACTCCTCCACCAGTGCACCGAGCAGGGTGTAGCCGGGGTTGGAGTAGTGGTGCCGACGGCCCACAGGGTGCAGCAGCGGGCGCTCGCCCAGCACATCGCTCAGCTCGGGGCGCAGCGAGCCGGGGGTCCGCTCCCACCAGGGCGCGGGTGACTCGGCAGCCAACCCAGCACTGTGAGCGAGCAGTTCGGCGATCGTCGCCTCACCCACCCCGGTACCCGGCAGATGCTTCTCCAGCGGGTCACCGAGATCGAGCAGGCCCTCGTCGCGCAGTCGCATCACCAGGACTGCGGTGAAGGTCTTAGTGATGGACCCGATCCGGTACTGCACGGTCTCGTCCGGGGCATGTCCGTCCACCGAGGTCCGCGCCCCGTGCCACACGGTCCGCCCACCCCGTACGAGGGCCGCGACCAGCGACGGCGCCCGCCCTTCCGCCTGTGCGACGGCGATCCGGTGCAGCAGAGCTCGCCGGGTGGCAGGGAGCAGGTCTTCCTGAGCTGTCGTCATGGGGCCAGTCCATCTGGTCCGGTGGCCGGCGTCGAATCCATTTCCCCGGTCACCACGCACACGGTCGCATACCCGGCCGACGGCCTCACGGTGATCGGGCACCTCGCGCTCCCGCCGGGGTCGGCCACCGGTCGCCAGTCCTGACCGGGCCCGAGGGGCCCGACCGGAACGACTTCCAGCGCCGCCGGACCGACGCCCTCGCCGAACTGGGGTACGTGGTGCCGGACTTCGACCTCCGCGGCGGGCGCTGGTCACCGACCCACAGAAGATGCTGGCGCGCGTGACTCCCTTGCGCGCCGACCCCGACCGGATCGCCGCTGTCGGCTACGGCACCGGGGGCGCAATCGTGCTGGAACTCGGACGCGACGGGGTCAACCTGCACGCGATCGGGACGGTCGACGCACTGACCACAGGCCGCCGAGAAGCAGGCCGCGGGCGTCGAGCGGCGCCTCGTGGTCTACGGCGGAGCCCAGCACGCCTTTCACCACCCGCACCACGCACAGCGAGCCTGGCACGACATCGTCGACCTGCTCGCCGAGTGCTTGCCCCCTGACGGAGCGAGCCGGGCCACGATGCTGTGCACCGCAGGATCGAGGTCGGCGAACTGCGGCCGTGCGCGCTCACGACGCGCTCCCGTCCGGAGATGGGCCGACCCCGGGTTGGTTGACCCCTGCGCACATCAGGGTCAGGTCTGGGCCATGTCCACGAAGCGGGAGTAGTGACCCTGGAAAGCGACCGTGATCGTGGCCGTCGGGCCGTTTCGGTGCTTGGCCACGATCAGGTCGGCCTCGCCCGCGCGCGGGGACTCCTTCTCGTAGGCGTCCTCGCGGTGGAGCAGGATGACCATGTCGGCGTCCTGCTCGATGGAGCCGGACTCACGCAGGTCGGAGACCATCGGCTTCTTGTCGGTGCGCTGCTCGGGACCACGGTTCAGCTGTGACAGCGCGATGACCGGGATCTCCAGCTCCTTGGCGAGCAGCTTGAGGTTACGGGACATGTCCGAGACCTCCTGCTGACGGCTCTCGGCGCGCTTGGAGCCGCCGGACTGCATCAGCTGGAGGTAGTCGATGACGACCAGTCTGATGTCGTTGCGCTGTTTGAGACGGCGGCACTTGGCGCGGATCTCCATCATCGACAGATTCGGCGAGTCGTCGATGAACAGCGGCGCGGCCGAGACGTCCGGCATACGGCGGGCGAGCCGGGTCCAGTCCTCGTCGGTCATCGTGCCCGAGCGCATGTGGTGCAGCGCGACCCGGGCCTCGGCGGACAGCAGACGCATCGCGATCTCGTTGCGGCCCATTTCGAGGGAGAAGATGACGCTCGGCAGATTGTGCTTGATCGAGGCGGCCCGCGCGAAGTCCAGCGCGAGCGTCGACTTACCCATGGCGGGGCGAGCCGCGATGACGATCATCTGGCCCGGGTGCAGGCCGTTCGTCAGCGAGTCGAAGTCGGTGAACCCGGTCGGCACACCGGTCATCTCGCCACTGCGCGAGCCGATCGCCTCGATCTCGTCGAGGGCACCCTCCATGATGTCGCCGAGCGGCAGGTAGTCCTCACTGGTGCGCTGCTCGGTGACGGCGTAGATCTCGGCCTGGGCGCGGTTGACGATCTCGTCGACGTCGTCGTCGGCCGCGTATCCCATTTGCGTGATACGGGTGCCGGCCTCGACCAGGCGGCGCAGGACCGCGCGCTCGTGGACGATCTCCGCGTAGTACTCGGCGTTCGCCGCCGTCGGTACCGTCTGGACGAGCGTGTGCAGATACGACGCCCCACCGACCTTGTTGATCTCGCCACGCTTGGTGAGCTCGGCGGCGATGGTGATCGGGTCGGCCGGCTCGCCCTTGGCATAGATGTCGAGGATCGCCTGGTAGATCGTCTCGTGCGCGGGCTTGTAGAAGTCATGGCCCTTGAGGATCTCGACGACGTCGGCGATGGCGTCCTTGGACAGCAGCATGCCGCCCAGCACCGACTGCTCGGCGTCCAGATCCTGCGGCGGCACCCGCTCGAAGGATGAACCGCCGCCGTCCCAGTCGTTGTTCTCCCGGCCCCGGTCGTGTTGTTCGCCACGACCCCGGCCTCCGTCGCCGCGTCGACGCGAGGCGGGCAGACGATCACTGGGGCCGCTGTCGGCCCATGGATCGTCCAAGGGCTCGGAAATGCTCACCGAGCCACCTCCTCCCGTCCGCAGGGCGGACCTCGCCGTGTCCTCTTTTGTACGGCACGACACTGACAAATGAGAGGCCCAACTCCGGTTCTGACGCGTCGGGTTTGTGACGATTCCAGGACCGCGGGAAAGACGCTTCCCCCGGCCGAGAGAAGGAGCGGGCGCCGGACCACGGTAGGCCCCTCGGCACCGTCAGCCAATCTGGTTATCCACAGGTCATGTGGACGACAGCCCCGATGCTGTGGAGAACTCCCGGAAACCTGTGCACGACCCGGTGGACAGCTCTGTGAAAAAGCCCTCTAGCCCCTCCAACAGGGGGCTGTGACCTGCGCATTTAGCATCCACTGGCTGTGCAGAAGAAAAACTTTCCCAGTCGGACCAAGTTCGCTTCGAACACCGCGCGAAAGGACACGCCTCACCAGGATGAGTAAGGGTCATAAACGGGTTGCATCTCTTACCTGTGGACGATTAGATTGGTGCTCATGACACAGGCTCCCGCGATACCCCGGGCCACCCGCCGCCGGCACGACCGAGAGATCGTCGCGCTGGCAGTCCCGGCCTTCGGCGCACTCGTCGCCGAGCCTCTGTTCGTCATGGCGGACAGCGCGATCGTCGGCCACCTCGGCACCGCCCAGCTCGCCGGTCTCGGCGTCGCCTCCGCCCTCCTCACCACCGCCGTGAGCGTCTTCGTCTTCCTCGCCTATGCCACCACGGCCGCCGTGTCCCGGCGCGTCGGATCGGGCGATCTGCCGGCGGCCATCCGGCAAGGCATGGACGGCATCTGGCTGGCACTGCTGCTCGGCATCGGCGTCATCGCCGTCGTCCTTCCTCTGGCACCCGGCATCGTGGACCTCTTCGGCGCTTCCGCGACAGCGGCCCCGTACGCCACGACGTATCTG
This sequence comes from Streptomyces sp. NPDC025793, assembly GCF_055558375.1. Classification (NCBI taxonomy): domain Bacteria; kingdom Bacillati; phylum Actinomycetota; class Actinomycetes; order Kitasatosporales; family Streptomycetaceae; genus Streptomyces; species Streptomyces sp. NPDC025793. The sequence goes on from NZ_JBVHMR010000002.1 coordinate 214,576, forward strand.
CGTATCTCCGCTCTGGGTATCCCGGCCATGCTCATCGTCCTCGCCGCCACGGGTGTGCTCCGCGGACTCCAGGACACCAGGACACCGCTCTACGTCGCCGTCGGCGGCTTCGTCGTCAACGGCGCCCTCAACGCGGGGCTCGTGTACGGCGCCGGACTCGGCATCGCCGGTTCGGCCTGGGGAACCGTCATCGCCCAGTGCGGAATGGCGGCCGTCTACCTGACCGTCGTCGTACGCGGGGCCCGTCGGCACGGCGCCTCCCTCCGCCCGGACACCGCCGGCATCCGGGCCTCGGCCCAGGCCGGCCTTCCCCTCCTGGTCCGCACGCTCTCCCTGCGAGCGATCCTCATGATCGCCACGGCCGTCGCTGCGCGTCTGGGCGACGCCGACATCGCCGCGCACCAGATCGTTCTGTCCTTGTGGAGCCTGCTCGCCTTCGCTCTCGACGCGATAGCGATCGCGGGGCAGGCGATCATCGGCCGCTATCTCGGCGCGGACGATGCTCAGGGCGCGCGAGAGGCCTGCCGCCGCATGGTGCAGTGGGGCATCGCGACCGGTGTCGTGCTCGGTGCTCTCGTGGTGGCCGCCCGTCCACTCTTCCTCCCGCTGTTCACCGGCGACTCCGTGGTGAAGGGCGCGGCGCTGCCCGCCCTGTTGTTGGTGGCGCTCTCGCAGCCAATCTGCGGGATCGTGTTCGTCCTGGACGGTGTCCTGATGGGTGCCGGTGACGGGCCGTATCTGGCCGGGGCCATGGTCGTCACCCTCACCGTGTTCGCTCCGGTGGCCCTGCTGGTCCCGGTGTTCGGCGGCGGTCTCACCGCGCTGTGGACGGCGATGACGCTGATGATGACGATCCGCCTGCTGACCCTGTGGCTGCGCTCCCGTTCGGGCCGCTGGATCGTGACGGGCGCGACCCGCTGACCTGGGGCCGCCGATCTCGGAGCGGCCTCGGTTTCACGTGAAACATGGCCCGGTTACCATTCCGGGCAACGGAAAGGGGCCGCACCCCCGCAAGGGTGCGGCCCCTTTCACCGGCTCGAACGAGCGCGGCGATCACTCGGCGATCAGGCCGAGACGACCTCGATGTTGACCTTGGCGGCAACCTCGGGGTGCAGACGCACGGACGTCTCGTGGGCGCCCAGGGTCTTGATCGGAGAGGTCAGCTCGATACGACGCTTGTCGACCTCGGGGCCACCGGACGCCTTGATCGCGGAAGCGATGTCGGCCGGGGTGACGGAACCGAAGAGACGACCGGAGTCGCCGGAGCGGACGGCCAGGCGGACCTTGACGCCCTCGAGCTGGCCCTTGACCTGGTTGGCCTGCTCGATGGTCTGGATCTCGTGGATCTTGCGGGCGCGGCGGATCTGCTCAACGTCCTTCTCGCCACCCTTGGTCCAGCGGATCGCGAAGTTCCGCGGGATCAGGTAGTTGCGAGCGTAACCGTCCTTGACGTCAACGACGTCGCCGGCAGCACCGAGGCCAGAGACCTCATGGGTGAGGATGATCTTCATGTGTCGGTCACCCTTCCCTTAGCGCGCGGTGGACGTGTAGGGCAGCAGCGCCATCTCACGGCTGTTCTTCACGGCCGTGGCGACGTCACGCTGGTGCTGGGTGCAGTTGCCGGTCACGCGGCGGGCACGGATCTTGCCGCGGTCGGAAATGAACTTCCGCAGCATGTTCGTGTCCTTGTAGTCCACGTACGTGACCTTGTCCTTGCAGAAAGCGCAGACCTTCTTCTTCGGCTTGCGCACAGGCGGCTTCGCCATGGTGTTTCTCCTGTGTGATCAAGAAGTGTGGATACGAGCCCTTAGAAGGGGGGCTCGTCCGAGTAGCCGCCACCGCCGCCGGAGCCGGAGCCGGAGCCACCGCCCCAGCCGCCGCCACCCTGCTGGTTGCCACCAGCGGGAGCGCCGGACGCCCACGGGTCGTCGGCCGGAGCGCCGCCGCCCTGCTGACCGCCACCGGAGCCACCGCCCCAGCCGCCGCCCTGCTGGCCGCCACCGCCGCCGTAACCACCCTGGCCACCGCGCCCGCCACCGCCGGAGGTCTTGGTGACCTTGGCCGTCGCGTTGCGCAGGCTGGGGCCGACTTCCTCGACGTCCAGCTCGTAGACCGTGCGCTTGACGCCGTCCCGGTCCTCGTAGGACCGCTGCTTCAGCCGGCCCTGCACGAGCACGCGCATGCCTCGCTGGAGCGACTCGGCGACGTTCTCCGCCGCCTGACGCCAGACCGAGCAAGTCAGGAAGAGGCTCTCGCCGTCCTTCCACTCGTTCGTCTGGCGGTCGAAGGTGCGGGGAGTGGACGCGACGCGGAACTTCGCGACCGCCGCACCGGACGGGGTGAAGCGCAGCTCGGGGTCGTCGACAAGATTGCCGATGACCGTGATGACGGTCTCGCCTGCCATGGGGGAACCTCTCGGCGGGTTTGCTGCTCTGGCTGCTTGCTTGCTACTCGGATCCCGAGATCAGCTGAGCGGGAGGGCTCAGTGGGTCTCGGGGCGGAGGACCTTGGTCCGGAGGACCGACTCGTTCAGGTTCATCTGGCGGTCGAGCTCCTTGACGACCGCAGGCTCGGCCTGAAGGTCGATGACCGAGTAGATGCCCTCGGGCTTCTTCTTGATCTCGTACGAGAGACGACGACGGCCCCAGGTGTCGACCTTCTCCACCTTGCCGTTGCCCTCACGGACGACGGAGAGGAAGTTCTCGATCAGGGGGGCGACAGCGCGCTCCTCCAGATCGGGGTCGAGGATGACCATCACCTCGTAGTGACGCATGTGGAACCCACCTCCTTTGGACTCAGCGGCCACGGTCGTTCCGTGGCAGGAGGGTTGTGATGCGTACGCAACGGTATCCGCGACCACTGACAATCGGGGGCGCTGAGGCTCCCGCGGTCTTACCTGAGCAGGCAGTGGGCAGACACCGGTGCAGACGGTACAGACTACCCGCACACCCGCTTCCGGTTGAAATCCGGGCGTGGAGGCGGTCACTCTGTACACGTCGGGTGTGTACGGCGCTACTATGCGCCGCCTTCCGCAGGAGGTGCCCATGGCACAGGTAATGCATCCCAACGTCGCCGGTTCCCTCTTCGCCACGGACGGCAAGGCCCGTCCGCTCCAGGACACACTGGCGGCGATCACGCTCGCCCTGGGTCTGCTGTCCTTCATCACGTCCTTCTTCCACGGCCTCCATCTGCTGACGTCATGGGCGGGTCTCGTGGGCCTGCTCGTCGGCATCTACGGACAGTGGATCTCCGTGACCACGCGTGAGCGCTTCGCCCTGATCCTGGGGCTCGGCGCCTCCGGGATCGGTTTCCTGATCGGCATGGCACACGGCGGTCTCTTCGGCGGACTCATCGGCGGCTGAGGCGGCCCGCCGGGATTTAGGGCCGTACGCCCAGTCGGGGCGCTCGCACGGCGCAGTAGGCTTCGGCGCGAGAGCCGGAGCCCCTGTACCCATGGGGACACACCAGCCCGAGGAGCGCCCCGAATGAGCCTGACCCTGAGGACCATCAGCCGCGAGCAGCATCTGGCCTACATCCAGAGCCTGCCGGCGGCGAGCCACATGCAGGTCCCGGCCTGGGCCGACGTCAAGGCGGAGTGGCGCTCGGAGAACCTCGGCTGGTTCGACGAGCGCACGGGCGAAATGGTCGGCGCGGGCCTGGTCCTCTACCGGCAGCTGCCCAAGATCAAGCGCTACCTGGCCTACCTGCCCGAGGGCCCGGTCATCAACTGGTTCGCGCCGAACCTGGACGACTGGATCCAGCCGATGCTGGCGCACCTGAAGCAGCAGGGCGCGTTCTCCGTGAAGATGGGCCCACCGGTGATCATCCGTCGCTGGCACGCGGAGACCATCAAGAAGGGCATCCAGGACCAGGACGTCAAGCGGCTGCGCGACATGGAGGCCGACTTCATCGAGCCGCGCGCCTTCGAGGTGGCCGACAAGCTGCGCCGTATGGGCTGGCAGCAGGGCGAGGACGGCGGCGCCGGCTTCGGTGACGTCCAGCCCCGCTACGTCTTCCAGGTGCCGCTGGCGAATCGTTCCCTGGAAGAGGTCCACAAGAACTTCAACCAGTTGTGGCGCCGCAACATCAAGAAGGCCGAGAAGGCCGGTGTCGAGGTGGTCCAGGGCGGCTACCAGGACCTGGCCGAGTGGCAGCGGCTGTACGAGATCACGGCCGTGCGCGACCACTTCCGGCCGCGCCCGCTGTCGTACTTCCAGCGCATGTGGTCGGCCCTCAACACCGAGGACCCGAACCGGATGCGGCTGTACTTCGCCCGGCACAACGGCGTGAACCTCTCCGCCGCGACGATGCTGATCGTCGGCGGCCACGTCTGGTACTCCTACGGCGCCTCCGACAACATCGGCCGTGAGGTCCGGCCCTCGAACGCGATGCAGTGGACGATGCTGCGCGACGCCTACGCCCTCGGTGCCACCGTCTACGACCTGCGCGGCATCTCGGACTCGCTCGACGAGACGGACCACCTGTTCGGCCTGATCCAGTTCAAGGTCGGCACGGGCGGGCAGGCCGCCGAGTACCTCGGCGAGTGGGACTTCCCGCTGAACAAGCTGCTCCACAAGGCGCTCGACATCTACATGTCGCGCCGTTGAGCCGCGGCCGTCTGATTCCATAGCCTTCACAGCTCAGACACCTCTGATCCACCGCAGCCACGAGAAAGGTCCCGGGTCCGGCCATGGCGCTCACGCTCTACGTCGACACCGCGCGCTGGCGGGCGCACCACAAGCACGTGCAGGAGCAGTTCCCGGGACTCGTCCCGGTCTGCAAGGGCAACGGCTACGGCTTCGGGCACGAGCGGCTGTCCGAGGAGGCCACACGGCTGGGCTCCGACCTGCTCGCGGTCGGCACGACCTACGAGGCCGCACGCATCAAGGACTTCTTCGGCGGGGACCTGCTGGTGCTGACGCCGTACCGGCGCGGCGAGGAGCCGGTGCCGCTGCCCGACCGGGTGGTGCGCTCGGTGTCGTCGATCGACGGCGTGTACGGCCTCGTGGGCGCCCGTGTCGTCATCGAGGTGATGTCCTCGATGAAGCGGCACGGCATCAGCGAGCAGGACCTGCCGCAGCTGCACCAGGCCATAGAGAACGTCCGGCTGGAGGGCTTCGCCATCCATCTGCCGCTGGACCGCACCGACGGCTCGGACGCCGTCGAGGAGGTCATCGGCTGGATGGACCGGCTGCGCGCGGCCCGGCTGCCGTTGCACACGATGTTCGTCAGCCACCTCAAGGCCGACGAACTCGTCCGGCTCCAGCAGCAGTTCCCGCAGACCCGGTTCCGCGCCCGCATCGGCACGCGGCTGTGGCTGGGGGACCACGAGGCCACCGAGTACCGCGGTGCCGTCCTGGACGTGACGCGCGTGGCCAAGGGCGACCGGTTCGGCTACCGCCAGCAGAAGGCGGCCTCGGACGGCTTCCTGGTGGTCGTGGCGGGCGGTACGTCGCACGGGGTGGGTCTGGAGGCCCCGAAGGCACTGCACGGCGTCATGCCGCGTGCCAAGGGCGTCGCGCGGGCCGGCCTCGCCACCGTCAACCGGAACCTTTCTCCATTCGTCTGGGGCGGCAAGCAGCGCTGGTTCGCCGAGCCGCCGCACATGCAGGTGTCGATCCTGTTCGTGCCCTCGGACGCCCCGGAGCCGAAGGTCGGGGACGAGCTGGTGGCCCATCTGCGGCACACCACGACCCAGTTCGACCGCATCATGGACCGCTGAGCCGGCACCCAGGACACCGAGTCCCTTTCAGGACAGCGAGAAGGCCGTACCCGGAGCACCCGGGTACGGCCTTCTGCGTCAGCCCCTGAAGGGTTGTTCGCTCAGAGCGAACGGTTCTCGGGGGAGGGCGGCACCGGCCTGCCCCAGTCCACCTGAGGCCCCTCGAAGTGAGCGGCGTGACGCGGCTCGTAGGCCGCCGCTCCAAGCACGAAGACGTCTTCCGCTCCGTCGAGCACCCCGCCCGAGGGGTCGTCGTCGCCGGACCGGCGCACCACGTCCCGCTCCGGCATGAGGATGTCCCGTACGACGACGGCGCACAGGTACAGCGTGCCCGCCAGGTGCAGCACGATCGCCCAGTGGTAACCCAGCGTCGGCAGCCCCTTGTGGGCGTCTCCGCTGGTCGTGTACGCGAGGTACATCCAGATGCCCAGGAAGTACGCCATCTCGCACGCCTGCCAGATCAGGAAGTCGCGCCACTTGGGCCGGGCGAGAGCCGCCAACGGCACCAGCCACAGGACGTACTGCGGGGAGTAGACCTTGTTGGTGACGATGAACACCGCGACCACCAGGAAGGCCAGTTGCGCGAAGCGCGGCCGGCGCGGGGCGGTGAACGTCAGCACGGCGATACCGAGGCAGCACAGCACCACCAGCACGGTGGCGGCGGCGTTCACGAAACCCGTCGAGGGCGGGTTGCTGGAGTTCTGCGCCCAGATCAGCCAGAAGGAACCGAAGTCGACGCCCCGTTCCTGGCTGAACGTGTAGAACTTCGACCAGCCTTCGAATGCGAACAGCATCACCGGCAGGTTCACCACGAACCAGGCGAGCACCGTACTGATCGTGGCCTGGACGAACTCCCGCCACTTGCCGGCCCGCCAGCACAGCACGAACAGGGGACCGAGCAGGAACACCGGATAGAGCTTGGCGGCCGTGGCGAGGCCCAGGAGGACACCGAAGGCGACGGGCCGGCTGCGGGACCACATCAGCATCGCGGCGGCCGTGAGCGCCACCGCCAGCAGGTCCCAGTTGACCGTGGCGGTCAGCAGGACGGCGGGCGCCAGGGCGACCAGGAGGCCATCCCAGGGGCGCCGACGGTGGGTGCGGGCCACGCAGACGGCGATGACGACCGCGCACACCAGCAGCATCCCGGCGTTGACGAACCAGTACCACTGCTCCTGGTACTGGATGGTGCCGCTGTGCGGGGTGAGCCAGGAGGCCACCTCCATGAACACGCCGGTCAGCACCGGGTACTCGAGATAGCCCATGCCGCCGGACATGTCGTCCGGGAGCTTGTCGAAGTACGGCACGAGATGGTCGGCGAACCCGCGCCCCTGGTAGAGGTGCGGGATGTCCGAATAGCAGGCCTTCGTGTACTGGCTGCTCGCGCCGAAGAACCAGGCACTGTGATAGCAGGGGGCCTTCTGGACCAGGCCGAGGGCGAACATGCCGATCGCCACGAGCGCGATGACTCGTACGGGCGTCCACCAGGACGTGCCGAGCAGGGCTCGCCGTCCGAGGGGACCTCCGATCAGCTCGCTGCCGGCCGCGGCGACCTCGTCCTCCCTGGTCGGCGGCGCCGGTTCTGCCGTGGCGGGCCGCACGGGCTCGGGCTCGTGCACGCCCGCAGGCGTCATCTCTGCACTGGGCATGGGGCACATCCTGCCGTACGTGCCCAGGAAAAAGCGGAGGGCCGCCGCACCTCGTGGGTGCGGCGGCCCATGTTTCACGTGAAACACCCGCAGCGGACGAAATGGTCGCCAACCGGTCCGGGTCGGCGGCTAGCCATTGGCGCCAGCGAAGATGCCTCCGCTGCCATTGCCTCGCGTGTTGCCGTTGCCGGTCGTATCGGTGGGCGTGGGTGACGGAGAGGTTCCTCCGGTGGTGCCACCCGTGTCTGTACCGCCGGTGCCGTTGCCATTGCCGTTACAGGGGTTGCCCCAGTTCCACTGGCAGGTGTCGCTCGCCGACGGGGACGGGGAGGTGTTCGTCGCGCTCGGCGTCGGGCTCGGCGACTGGGACGCGCTCGGGCTCGGTGTGATGGTCGGGGTCGGCGTCGGAGTCGGAGCGCCCGCCTCGTCCTGGACCTTGCCGATCTCGGTGGCGGCCGGGAAGCCGTTGTCGTTGGCGTTCTTCAGCGCGCCCTTCATGTACTCGGTCCACACCGAGGTCGGGATGTCACCACCGTGGATCGACTCGACCCCGGCCGTGCCGTTCATGGACAGCAGCTCATGGTCCTTCGGGTTCTCACGGAACATCGCCACCGAGGTGGACAGCTGCTGGGTGTAGCCGACGAACCAGGCCGACTTGTTGCTGTCGGTGGTACCGGTCTTGCCTGCCGCCGTCCGGCCCAGGGCCTTGGCGTTCACACCCGTACCGTTCTGGATCACGTTCTGGAGGACGTCCGTGACGTTGTTCGCCACGTTCTCGGGAATCGCCGTGCTGACCTTCGGCTTGGTGAAGCCCGGCAGCTCCTGGCCGTCCTTCTTCACGGCGGTCACCGAGTACGGGTCAGTGTGCTGACCCGACGCGGCGAACGTCGCGTACGCGTCGGCCATGCGGATCGCGCTCGGGGTCGAGGTACCGATGGAGAAGGACGGGTTGAGCGTCGAGAAGCTGTCCCTCAGGATGCCGGACGCCTGCGCGACGTCCCGGACATGCGTCAGCCCCACATCCATACCGAGTTGGACGAACGGTGTGTTGACGGACTGCTCCATCGCCTTGCGCAGCGAGATGTAGCCCCACTTGTAGTCACTCTCGTTGCGCTGGTAGAAGACCGAGTTGTCCTTCGTCAGCACCGGGCTGCCGTCGTTGTTCAGCACCTTGAGATGGTCGTTGCCGTTGTACTTGCTCAGCGGCGAGAGACCCTCCCCACCGGTCCGGTACGTGCCGTACTCCATCGCCGCGGCGAGCACGAACGGCTTCCACGTCGATCCGACCGGGACGCCGGAGGTGTCGGCGTTGTTCGTGAAGTGGCCGTTCTCGTAACCGTCACCGCCGTACAGAGCGACGATCGCGCCGTCCTTGGGCTTCACCGACGCCGCACCGAACTGGACGTACTTGTCCAGATCACGCTTCTTCGGGTCGATGCGGTCCTTCTGGACCTTCTTCACGGCCGCTGCCAGCTGGTTGACCTTGTCCTTCTCGAAGGTCGTCTGGATCTGGTAGCCGCCCTGGTCGAACTGCGTCTCGGTGATGTCGGAGTGCGCGAGGACGTACTTCTTCGCCGTGTCCACCAGGTAGCTGATCTGGCCGGTCATGCCCTTGGTCGCCTTGCGGCCGTCGGGCACGGGGTACTGCTTGGTGGCCTGCTGGAACTGCACGTCGGTGAGGTGGTGGTCATTGTGCATCTGCTCGAGGATCCACCCCCAGCGGTCCTTCGAGCGCTGCGTGTTCGCCTGCTGGGTCGCCGACGGGTCGAGGTCCGCGTTGCCGGCCGGGTCGAAGTACGTCGGGCCCTTCAGCAGCGCAGCGAGCACCGCGCACTCGCTCGGCGTGAGATCCTTCGCGTCCTTGCCGTAGTAAGTCTGCGCCGCCGCCTGGATGCCGTAGGCGCCGCGGCCGAAGTACGAGGTGTTCAGGTAGCCCTGAAGGATCTGCGACTTGGAGAGCTTCGTCCCCACCTTGATAGAGATGAACATCTCCTTGAACTTGCGGGTGAGGGTCTGCTGCTGGCTCAGGTAGGTGTTCTTCACGAACTGCTGGGTGATCGTTGAGCCGCCCTGGGTCTGGCCGCCCCGCGCCATGTTGACCACGGCGCGCAGGAGTCCCTGGGGGTCGACACCCGAGTCCTGGTAGAAGCTCTTGTTCTCGGCCGAGATCACGGCCCACTGCATCGCTTCGGGAATCTGGGCGATGTTCACGTTCTGCCGGTTGACGCCGGTGCCCGTGGCCACCATCTGCGTGCCGTCGGCCCAGTAGTAGACGTTGTTCTGGGACTTGGCCGCCGCGTTCTCGTCGGGCACGGAGACCATCGCGTACCCGACGCCGACCAGCGCGACCAGGCTGCCGACGAAGCCGATGAACATCCCGGTGACAAGTTTCCAGGAGGGCATCCAGCGGCGCCATCCGTACTTGCCGGACCGGGGGTAGTCGATGAACCTCTTCCTGCCGGGCGCGGTCGACGCGCGGCCTCTGCCGCGCCCGGGACCGCTGGGACCGCCCGGGCCGCCTCCCCGGCCGCCCGGACCTGTGTTGTCGGCGCCTCTGCGGCGGCTGCCTCTCTGCGCCGCGCGGCGGGCTTCGGCCCGGCCGCCGTAGGAACGCTCCTCGCCACCCGGGCCGCTGTCCGACCCATAGGAACTGGACTCATAGGAGTCGGCAGGAGACCCGGTGGCGCCACGCGGTGCCGCACGGCGGCCGGAGGACGAGCCGGACTGACCACGTCGGGCCGCGGCACGTCCGCCTCCCTGCGGCTGCGGCGGTTTGCGACGGTGCTCGCTCATCGAACGATTACTCCTCGGGCAGGCGCACCCGTGCGCGCCTGGAACGGCGGCTGGTTTCCGGTCCCCCCGGAGTACGGATGTGGTCGGTCCTGCATTCACCCGTACCGCACCGGGGACGACGACGCTCCCCAGACGTCGCTTGGTTCCCGGCGATGTGCATGCCGCACAGACTACGCACCGCCAAAACCCGCTGAGCCCTGAAGTTCACCCCAAAACAGGCAACCTGCACCGTATGAATCGGTGATGTGATCCCGTTCACCGTCGCCCCTCTTGTCGCCTGCCGACGGCCGTTCTATCGTCATGATGTATCGAGTCGATACATCAGCACGAGATAAAGAAGCTGAGAGGCACTGCGAGACCCGCGGGAGAGAGCTGCGGGACCGAGAGGAGGCGACGATGAGCCGACGTTCCGGCATCCTCGAGTTCGCCGTGCTCGGTCTGCTGCGCGAGTCCCCGATGCACGGCTACGAGCTGCGCAAACGCCTCAACACGTCCCTGGGGGTGTTCCGTGCGTTCAGCTACGGGACCCTGTATCCCTGCCTCAAGACGCTGGTCGCGAGCGGCTGGTTGATCGAGGAACCGGGCAACACCCATGAGGACGCCCTCGCCGCTCCGCTCGCCGGACGCCGCGCCAAGATCGTCTACCGGCTGACGGCGGAGGGGAAGGAGCACTTCGAGGAGCTGCTCTCGCAGACCGGCCCCGACGCCTACGAGGACGAGCACTTCGCCGCACGGTTCGCCTTCTTCGGGCAGACGTCGCGCGATGTGCGGATGCGCGTACTGGAGGGGCGGCGCAGCCGCCTGGAGGAGCGCCTGGAGAAGATGCGCGCCTCCCTGGCGCGCACGCGGGAGCGCCTCGACGACTACACACTTGAGCTCCAGCGCCACGGGATGGAGTCCGTGGAGCGCGAAGTGCGCTGGCTGAACGAGCTCATCGAGAGCGAGCGGGCGGGGCGGGACCTGAAGGGTTCCACGTCCCGGGGGGCCGCTCCGCAGGACACCACCACTGGATCGACGGGCGGCCTGCCCCGTGCCGGGGACACCCCCCGGACGGATACGCCCGGCGACACCGCCACGTGAGTCCCAGTCAGGGCCTCACTCGTACACACAGGGAGCAACCGGAATGGGTTCGGTTCGCGTAGCCGTCGTCGGCGTGGGCAACTGCGCCGCGTCGCTGGTGCAGGGAGTCGAGTACTACAAGGACGCCGACGCGGCGTCCAAGGCCCCCGGCCTGATGCACGTGCAGTTCGGTGACTACCACGTGCGTGACATCGAGTTCGTCGCCGCGTTCGACGTCGATGCCAAGAAGGTCGGCCTCGACCTCGCGGACGCGATCGGCGCCTCCGAGAACAACACCATCAAGATCTGCGACGTGCCCACGTCCGGTGTCACCGTCCAGCGCGGCCACACCCTCGACGGCCTCGGCAAGTACTACCGCCAGACCATCGAGGAGTCCGAGGCCGAGCCGGTCGACGTCGTCCAGGTCCTGAAGGACGAGCAGGTCGACGTCCTGGTCTGCTACCTGCCCGTGGGCTCCGAGGACGCGGCGAAGTTCTACGCCCAGTGCGCCATCGACGCCAAGGTCGCCTTCGTCAACGCCCTCCCGGTCTTCATCGCCGGCACCAAGGAGTGGGCGGACAAGTTCACCGAGGCCGGTGTGCCGATCGTCGGTGACGACATCAAGTCCCAGGTCGGCGCCACCATCACGCACCGCGTCATGGCGAAGCTGTTCGAGGACCGCGGTGTCATCCTGGACCGCACCATGCAGCTGAACGTCGGCGGCAACATGGACTTCAAGAACATGCTCGAGCGCGAGCGCCTGGAGTCCAAGAAGATCTCCAAGACGCAGGCCGTCACCTCCCAGATCCCCGACCGGGACCTCGGCGAGAAGAACGTCCACATCGGCCCGTCCGACTACGTGGCCTGGCTGGACGACCGCAAGTGGGCCTACGTCCGTCTCGAGGGCCGCGCCTTCGGTGACGTCCCGCTGAACCTGGAGTACAAGCTCGAGGTCTGGGACTCCCCGAACTCCGCGGGTGTCATCATCGACGCCCTGCGCGCCGCAAAGATCGCCAAGGACCGCGGCATCGGCGGTCCGATCCTGTCGGCGTCCTCGTACTTCATGAAGTCCCCGCCGGTCCAGTACTTCGACGACGAGGCCCGCGAGAACGTCGAGAAGTTCATCCGCGGCGAGGTCGAGCGCTAAAAGCGCCGGCGCGACCGCTCGCACGCAAACGCTCCTGCCAGGGCTGTGAAGGTCCCCGGGTTTCCCGACCCGGGGACCTTCCGCATATGTGAGGCTGGGCGGCATGCCCGTCGTGCGTGACCTGCGCGTCCTGCTGCGTCTTCGGTACTTCCGACGCCTGCTGTACGTCCGCCTGCTCTCCCAGGGCGCCGACGGCGTCTACCAGGTGGCGCTCGCCGCGTACGTCGTCTTCTCGCCGGAGAAACAGACCTCGGCCACGGCGATCGCCTCGGCGATGGCCGTGCTGCTGCTCCCCTATTCCCTGGTCGGCCCGTTCGCGGGTGTCCTGCTGGACCGCTGGCGACGCCGACAGGTCTTCGTGTACGGCAATCTGCTGCGCGCCCTGCTGGCAGCGGTCACCGCCGTGCTGATGCTCGGCCATGTCCCGAACTGGCTCTTCTACGTCTCCGCGCTGTGCGTCACGGCCGTCAACCGCTTCGTCCTCGCCGGGCTGTCCGCGTCCCTGCCCCGCGTGGTGGACGCCGAGCGCCTGGTGCTGGCCAACTCCCTGTCCCCGACGGCCGGCACGCTCGCCGCGACGGCAGGCGCCGGCCTGGCCTTCGCCGTACGGCTCGTGGCGGCGGACTCCGACGCCGCGGTGGTCCTGTTGGGCGCACTCCTCTATCTCTGTGCGGGCCTGACCTCCCTGAGCCTGCCCCGGGCGCTTCTCGGGCCCGACCGGCATCCGGCGCGGCCACGGCTGCGCAGCGCGCTGGCCGACACGGCACGGGATCTGGTGGCGGCCGTCCGGCACCTCGCCGCGCCCCGGCGCAGAGAAGCCGCCTGGGCACTGGCCGCGATGACGCTGATGCGCTTCTGCTACGGCGCCCTGCTGGTCCTGCTGCTCATGCTCTGCCGGTACGCCCTCTCCAGCAGCCCCGAGGAGGGGCTCCGGCTGCTCGGGCTGGTGCTCGCGGCCTCAGGGGCGGGATTCTTCGCGGCGGCCGCGGTCACCCCCGTGGCGGCGGGACGGCTCGGCCCCGCTCGCTGGATCGTGGCGTGCTCCGCCGCGGCCGCGGTCCTGGTACCCGCTCTCGGCCTCCCCTTCGCCATCGAGCCGCTCCTGGTCGCCGCCTTCGTGCTGGGCCTCATCACCCAGGGCGCGAAAATCGCGACCGACACGGTCGTGCAGTCCTCGGTGGACGACGGCTTCCGCGGGCGCGTGTTCTCCGTGTACGACGTGCTGTTCAACGTGGCATTCGTCGGGGCGGCCGGAGTGGCCGCCCTGATGCTGCCCCCGGACGGCCGCTCGGCGACGCTGGTCGTCACCGTCTCTCTCCTCTACGGAGCGGTTGCTGTCGCTATGGGCCGCTTTGAACGCCGGTGAGTGTCACATCAGAGCCACAGAGTTCCCCCGGGCTACAGGAGTGTCAGTGCGGCCCGGTAGCTTACGTGCGTCTTACGCGCCACTTATGTGCGCTGCTCACCCATCTCTTTCTTCATAGGGGGACCCACACGTGACGACTCCGCCCCAGGGCCAGAACCCATTCGCGCAGGGCCAGCAGGTGTACGGTCAGCCTCAGGCGCCGTACCCCCCGCAGGGCGGCCAGCCTCAGGCTCCCTACCCTCCGCAGGGTGGCTACCCGCAGCAGCCGGGCCAGCCCGGGTTCCCCCAGCAGGGCATGGCGCCGTACGCACCGGTGCCTCCTCAGCGGCCGAAGCGCGGCGTCCGGCAGTACATCCGCATCATCGGCGCCGTCGTCGGCCTCATCGTCATCGTCGGCGGCTGGTACTTCAACAAGGCCGACGACACTCAGAAGCTGGCCGTCGGTGACTGCCTGACGAACAAGGGAAGCGACAAGGACCCGCAGATCCAGAAGCTGGGCTGCAGCGACCCGAAGGCGGACTACAAGGTGCTCAAGAAGGACGGCAGCACCAGTCTGGCCATGCTCGCCTGCCAGTCGGTCCAGGGAACGACCGCTGCCATCGAGTGGAAGGAAGGCAGCGACTCCTTCGTTCTCTGCCTGGGGAGCAACAAGTAACACTCGAATGTGCGGTGGGGCGGTGTTTCACGTGAAACACCGCCCCACACCGTTCCCCGAAGGCCGTGCGGGGTCATGTTTCACGTGAAACATGACCCCGCTCTGCTCCCTCAGCTCTGCTCGGTCCACCACTCCTTGAGCGCCGCCACCGCCGCGTCGTGCTCCATCGGGCCGTTGTCCAGGCGCAACTCCAGCAGGTACTTGTACGCCTTGCCGATGGCCGGGCCGGGGCCGACGCCCAGGATCTCCATGATCTGGTTGCCGTCCAGGTCGGGGCGGATCGCGTCCAGCTCCTCCTGCTTCTGGAGCTGGGCAATGCGCTCCTCCAGACCGTCGTAGGCCCGGGACAGGGTGGCCGCCTTCCGCTTGTTGCGGGTGGTGCAGTCCGAGCGGGTCAGCTTGTGCAGACGGTCCAGCAGCGGCCCCGCGTCACGGACATAGCGGCGGACCGCGGAGTCCGTCCATTCACCGGTGCCGTAGCCGTGGAAGCGCAGGTGCAGTTCGACCAGCCGCGAGACGTCCTTCACCAGCTCATTGGAGTACTTCAGCGCGGTCATGCGCTTCTTGGTCATCTTGGCGCCGACGACCTCGTGGTGATGGAACGAGACCCGGCCGTCCTTCTCGAAGCGACGGGTGCGCGGCTTGCCGATGTCGTGCAACAGCGCGGCGAGCCGGAGCGTGAGATCGGGGCCCTCCTGCTCCAGCGCGATCGCCTGTTCCAGGACGATCAGCGTGTGCTCGTAGACGTCCTTGTGCCGGTGGTGCTCGTCCCGCTCCAGGCGCAGCGCCGGCAGCTCGGGCAGCACATGGTCGGCCAGCCCGGTCTCGACGAGCAGGGCCAGGCCCTCGCGGGGGTGCGTGGAGAGGATCAGCTTGTTCAGCTCGTCCCGGACCCGCTCGGCCGAGACGATCTCGATACGCCTGGCCATGTCCGTCATCGCGGCGACGACCTCGGGGGCGACGGTGAAGTCCAGCTGGGCCGCGAACCGGGCGGCCCGCATCATCCGCAGCGGATCGTCCGAGAACGACTCCTCGGGCGTGCCCGGTGTCCGCAGCACCCGCGCGGCCAGGTCCTCCAGGCCGCCATGCGGGTCGATGAACTCCTTCTGCGGCAGCGCCACGGCCATCGCGTTGACCGTGAAGTCCCGGCGAACGAGGTCCTCCTCGATGGAGTCGCCGTACGACACCTCGGGCTTGCGCGAGGTACGGTCGTACGCCTCCGACCGGTAGGTGGTCACCTCGATCTGGTAGCCGTCCTTCTGCGCACCGACCGTGCCGAAGGCGATGCCCACCTCCCAGACGGCGTCCGCCCAGGGCCGGACGATCTTCAGTACGTCCTCGGGGCGGGCGTCGGTGGTGAAGTCCAGGTCGTTGCCGAGCCGGCCGAGCAGCGCGTCGCGCACCGATCCGCCGACCAGGGCGAGGGAGAACCCCGCCTCCTGGAATCGGCGGGCGAGATCGTCGGCGACGGGGGCCACCCGCAGCAGTTCGGCGACCGCGCGCTGCTGCGCCTGGCTCAGGGCGGAGGGAGTGTCTTCGTTGGGGTTCGGCACAACAGAAGAGGGTACGTGCCCCGGCGACCAGGGTGTCCTCGATTTCATCCAGGGGCGGCCCGGTGAAGATCACGGGACCGCCCGGTGAAAGCGGGCCCGAACAGCTTCCGGCATACCCGTGTAAGAGCCGCTCTTGCGGCGTTGGGAAGCTCTCCACTCGATACTGGATATAGAGGACAGGTCGCCGGAGTTCTTCGATCTTGTGACGGGCACCGCGGCACTTCCGCTCTCCGCGCCTCGTTACCATGCGTGGACGCACATTCCGACGACCACTGACGACGAGGGACGGGCGAGCGTGGCCGAGGCGGCTGACTTCCAGGCAACCAGTGCCTCCCCTGCCCGCCGCTGGGTGCGGCGCGCCGGAGCGCTGCTCGCCGGAGCGCCACTGCTGGCCGGTCTGCTCCAGTTGCCCGCTGCTGTGCCCGCCCAGGCCGCTTCCTCGGGCACGGTGTCCGTCGCCCTGGACACGCTCACCCCGAGCGCCCCCACCGACGGCGACACGCTGACCGTGTCCGGCACGGTCATCAACAACGGCAAGCAGCCCGTCACCAGCGCCCACGTAGGCCTGCGGGTGGGCCCCATGGTGACCACCCGCTCGGAGATCGACAGCATCGCCCAGCACTCCGACGACCCGCAGAGTGCCGCCGGGTCCGAGGTCGGCGGGAAGTACGTGGAGAAGTTCGCCAAGCTGGACCCGGGCGTCGCCGAGCACTTCAGCATCTCCGTTCCGGTGGACAAGCTCGACCTCGGCGCGGACGGTGTCTACGAATTCGGCGTCTCCCTGTCCGGCCAGACCTCCGCCCAGGCCTGGGACCAGGTGCTCGGCGTCCAGCAGACGTTCCTGCCGTGGCAGCCGTCCGACGCCGGCACCAAGACGAAGACGACGTTCCTGTGGCCGCTGATCTCCACGGTCCACATGACGGCCAAGACGGGCGCCGGCGAGCTGCAGACGCCGGTGTTCCTCAACGCCGACCTGGCCAAGGAGCTGGCTCCGGGCGGCCGGCTGGCCCAGATGGTGGATCTCGGCAAGGACCTCGACGTCACCTGGGTGATCGACCCGGACCTGCTGGCCTCCGTGGACGCGATGGCGACCGGCAACTACCGGCTCCCCGGTGACAACGGCACGACCACACCCGGCCCGAAGGCGCACCAGGCGGTCGCCAAGCAGTGGCTGGCGGACCTCCAGAACGCGGTGGCGGGCAAGGAGGTCGTCGCGCTGCCGTTCGGCGACCCGGACCTGGCGTCCCTCGCGCACAACGGCACCGGCGTCACCGGCTCGCTCAGCCACCTCAAGGACGCCACCGACGTCGCCGCCGTCACCGTCAAAACCGTGCTACATGTCACACCGACCACGGACTTCGCCTGGCCGGTGGAGGGTGCCGTGGACCCGTCGATCATGAAGGTCGCGACGTCCGCGGGAGCCGACCGGGTGATCGCCCGCAGCGACAGCCTCCAGGAGACCGCTGGGCTGTCGTACACGCCCTCCGCCGCCCGCCCGGTCGGCGGAGGCACCACGGCGGTGGTCTCCGACGCCCGGCTGTCCACGGCCTTCGAGGGCGACCTGACCAAGGCCGACACCTCGACGCTGGCCGTGCAGCAGTTCCTGGCCCAGAGCCTTGAGGTGAACGCCCAGACCGACGAGCAGCGCAGCATCGTCGTCGCCCCGCAGCGGATGCCCACGGCGAGCCAGGCCCAGTCGATGGCGGCAGCACTGAAGGCGCTCGACGGTGCGAACTGGTCACAGTCCCAGGACCTCACCTCGGCGGCCAAGGACAAGCCGGACCCGAACGCCACCACGCAGATCCCCTCGACGCAGTACTACCCGTCCTCGCTGCGCAAGCAGGAACTGCCCGTGTCGGCGTTCCAGCAGATCGCGCGCACCCAGGACAAGCTCGACAACTTTCAGGTGATCCTCACCGACCGCTCTCGCGTCGTCACGCCGTTCGGGCGGGCCATAAACCGTGAGATGTCCACGTCGTGGCGCGGCAGGAGTGGGGACGCAGGCAGCTTCCGCGACGGTGTGGAGGGGTGGCTCGACGATCTGGCCGCCCAGGTCAAGCTGATCGACAAGTCGGAGACCAAGCTCTCCGGCCGCAGCGCCACGATCCCGGTGACCGTCCAGAACAATCTCGTCCAGCCCGTCGGCCACCTGATCCTGCGCCTCACCTCGTCCAACCCGACGCGTCTGAAGATCGGCGGGAAGGCCTACTCCGAGCAGCCGGTGGAGATCTCCGGCGGGCACAGCCAGTCCGTGAAGTTCGCCACCGCGGCCAACGCCAACGGCCGGGTCACGGTCGTCGCCCAGCTGTACACCGAGGACGGCCAGGAGTACGGCGACGCCGTCAGCTTCGACGTGAAGGTCACCGAGGTGACGCCCACCGTGATGCTGGTCATCGGCGGCGGTGTGCTGCTCCTCGTCCTCGCGGGATTCCGGATGTACACCCAGCGCAAGCGCGCGGCCGCCCGGCAGGCCGACGAGGACGGTCCGGACGCGGCAGGGGAGGCCGGTGACAAGCCCGGGAACCCCGACGCACCCTCGGATCGTCTCCCGCAGGAACCCGGTGATTCCGGCCTCAGCACAGGGGCAGACGACCCGGAGCAGCCGAGTGACCCTGCGCCGGACACCGCTGCGGAAAACGCCGACCCGTCCGGGACGGGTGAGAGAGTGGACCGTTGAGCGATGTCGTGGCCGGTGGGCCCGGGACGATGAGGTGGGGTAAGCATGAACGCGCCGTACGACGGTGATCGCGGCCAGGGCGCGGCCGGCTCGGGCTACCCCGAGACGCCGCCGGAGCCCGGCCAGGTACCGCCGCAGCACGCGGCGGACATGTACCTCCAGGACGCCTACGACCAGGACCCCTACCGGGCGCAGGACCTGGCCGCCCAGGACCCGGTCGCCGAGGCGCTCTACGACCGCGCCGCGCACCCGCCGCCCCCGCCGGGCAGCTACGGTCAGCAGCAGATGTACGCCTCGCCCGACCAGTCGCCGCACGCCCCCGACCCCCGGGTGTGGGCGCAGACCCCGGCGCCGGAGCCGGAGGGCGCGGGCCCGTACCTGCCCTACGGCGACAACCCGCGCACGACCCGGTTCGTGGGAGTGGACGACCTGGTCACGCACTCCGGCGAGCAGCACCACGAGCCGGACGCCTTCGCGCATCTCTTCAAGGACCAGCAGCAGGGCGGCGGCCACGTGCCCGCCGATCCCTCGCCCTACCCCGGGCCGGCCGCGGCGCAGGGCGCCGGGTACGGCCAGGCCGGCCAGTACCCGCAGGGATACGGGCAGAGCCCGCAGCAGGGCGACCCGTACGCCGCAACCGCCTACCCGGCCGTGCCCGGCAACCCCGCGCAGCCCCCGGTACCCACCCCTGCCGCGGCACCGGCGCCTGCCGGGCCGCACGGCGGCGGGGAGCCGGAGGCCTCCGCCTCCACCATGGCCCTGACCGCCGTCCCCGACTCCGAGGCGCCCGCCGCGTCCGCGAAGAAGGGCGGCAAGGCGGCCAACCTGATGAAGTCCAGTGCCGTGATGGCGGCGGGCACGATGGTCTCCCGCCTGACCGGCTTCGTCCGCTCCGCGCTGATCGTCTCGGCGCTCGGCCTCGGCTTCCTCGGCGACTCCTTCCAGGTCGCCTACCAGCTGCCGACGATGATCTACATCCTCACCGTCGGCGGCGGCCTCAACTCCGTCTTCGTGCCGCAGCTGGTGCGGGCGATGAAGGAGGACGAGGACGGCGGCGAGGCGTTCGCCAACCGGCTGCTGACGCTGGTGATGGTGGCGCTGGCCGCGCTGACCGGTCTCGCGATGTTCGCGGCGCCTCTGCTGGTGCGCATGCTGTCCAACCCGGTCGCCACCAACCCTGCGGCCAACGACGTCGCGGTCACCTTCACCCGCTACTTCCTGCCCTCGATCTTCTTCATGGGCATCCACGTGGTGATGGGGCAGATCCTCAACGCGCGCGGGAAGTTCGGCGCGATGATGTGGACCCCGGTACTGAACAACATCGTCATCATCGTGACGCTCGGCGCGTTCATCTGGGTCTACGGCAGCGCAGCCCACTCCCACATGAAGGTCACGAACATCCCGGCGGAGGGCCAGCGCCTGCTCGGCGTCGGTGTACTGCTCGGTCTGGTCGTCCAGGCGCTGGCGATGATCCCGTATCTGCGCGAGACGGGCTTCCGGATCCGGCTGCGGTTCGACTGGAAGGGCCACGGCCTCGGCAAGGCCGCCATGCTCGCCAAGTGGACGATCCTGTTCGTGCTGGCCAACCAGGCCGGCGCGATGATCGTCACGCAGTTGTCCACGGCGGCCGGCAAGGACTCCGGCATCGCCGGCACCGGCTTCGCCGCGTATGCCAACGCCCAGCTGATCTGGGGTCTGCCGCAGGCCATCATCACGGTGTCCCTGATGGCCGCCCTGCTGCCGCGCATCTCGCGCTCGGCCGCCGAGGGCGACGAGAGCGCGGTCCGTGACGACATCTCACAGGGCCTGCGCACCACCGCCGTCGCCATCGTCCCGGTCGCCTTCGGCTTCCTCGCCCTCGGCATCCCGATGTGCACGCTGATCTTCGGCTCCTCGGGCACCGGCGAGGCCACCAACATGGGCTACATGCTGATGGCCTTCGCCCTCGGCCTGATCCCGTACTCCGTGCAGTACGTCGTCCTGCGCGCCTTCTACGCCTATGAAGACACCCGCACCCCCTTCTACAACACGGTCATCGTCGCCGTCGTCAACGCGGGTGCCTCGGCGCTGTGCTTCTTCGTGCTGCCCGCCCGCTGGGCGGTCGCCGGCATGGCCGCCTCGTACGGCCTGGCCTACGCGATCGGGGTGGGCGTCGCCTGGCGGCGGCTGCGCAAGCGGCTCGGCGGCGACCTGGACGGCTCCCGGGTGCTGCGGACGTACGCGCGGCTGTGCATCGCCTCCGTACCAGCGGCCCTGCTCAGCGGGGCCGCCTGCTACGGCATCGGCCACAGCCTCGGCCAGGGCGTCGTCGGCTCCTTCGCCGCGCTGCTCGTCGGCGGTGCCATCCTGCTCGGTGTCTTCTTCGTCGCCGCCCGGCGCATGCGCATCGAGGAACTCAACTCGCTCGTGGGCATGGTCCGCGGACGTCTGGGCCGCTGAAGCGGGGGTAGGCGCACAACCATCGTCCGCCGCCGCGTGTCGTGCATAGCGGCAGACTGTGGGCACAATTGGTTTCGGCGTCGGACAGCGTGCAACGGATGGGGAGGCAGGGACGACGGTGGCGGAACGGAGCACGGCTGCCGTCGACGTGGCAGACAACAGCGGCGAGCAGCCGCTGACCGCCAAGGCGGACCAGTCCACGGCCGACGGGGTGGCCAAGAACCCGGAGCGGGACAAGGGCAGCGACAAGGCGCAGGGGAGCAGCGGAATCGACGGTCCTGGAGAGAAGACGTCGTCTCCCGAACTGCACAGCGGTCACAAGCTCGCCAGACGCTACCGACTGGAGGAGTGCGTCACCCGTCTGGACGGATTCAGCAGTTGGCGTGCGGTCGACGAGAAACTCCGCCGTGCCGTCGGCGTCCACATCCTGCCCGCGGAGCACACCCGGGCCCGTTCCGTCCTGGCTGCCGCCCGCTCCTCCGCCCTGCTGGGCGACCCGCGTTTCGTCCAGGTCCTGGACGCTGTCGAGGAGAACGACCTCGTCTACGTCGTGCACGAGTGGCTGCCCGACGCCACCGAGCTGACCGCGCTGCTCGCGGCGGCACCGCTGGAGCCGCACGACGCCTACCAGATGGTCAGTCAGATCGCCTCCGCCATGGCTGCCGCGCACCGTGAGGGTCTCGCCCATCTGCGGCTGAACCCGAACGCCGTGCTGCGTGCCTCGACCGGGCAGTGGCGTATCCGCGGCCTCGCGGTGAACGCCGCGCTGCGCGGCATCAGCTCCGACACCCCGCAGCGCACGGACACCGAGGCGATCGGCGCCCTGCTGTACGCGGCGCTGACCCAGCGCTGGCCGTACGAGAGCGACGCGTACGGCCTGTCCGGGCTGCCCAAGGGCGTCGGCCTCATCGCGCCCGACCAGGTGCGCGCCGGTGTCCACCGGGGCCTCTCGGAGCTGGCCATGCGCGCGCTCGCCAACGACGGGGCCACCGCGTCCCGGCACGAGGCCGCATGCACCACGCCGGAGGAACTGGTGAAGGCCATCGGCGAGATGCCTCGCATCCGCCCGCCGGAGCCGGCGTTCGCCGCCCCGCCGGAGTACCAGCGCACGACCTACCAGCAGGGCACGTACGGCCGCCCGGCGCCGCACGCCGGCGCCACGCAGCCGATCGCGGCTCCGCCGCCCCCGCTCCAGAGCCGCACCGGCAAGGCCCTGAAGTGGGCGGTGTCGGCACTGCTCATCGCGGCCCTCGGCCTGGGCAGCTGGCAGCTGGCGGACGCGCTGATGGACCAGGGCGGCAAGTCCGACGACACCAACAAGAGCCAGCAGACGAACGACGGCGACAAGGGCACCACGAAGACGAAGCCGACGCCGATAAAGATCCAGGGCGGCCAGGAGTTCGTCGCCAAGGGCGACCCCCAGCACCCCGGCGACGTCCCCAAGACTTACGACGGCGACAAGAACACGTACTGGAGGACCAGGACCTTCAACTCGGGTCCGGTCATCGCCCCCTACAAGCCGGGCGTCGGCATCGTCTACGACCTGGGTTCGGCCAAGCAGCTCAGCACGGCCACGATCGATCTGCGCTACGGCGGTGACCACACGACGGTCGAGCTGTACGTGGCCGACTCGCTGGCGCCGGCATCGCTGGACTCGATGACCCAGATCGGCAAGGTCACGACGACGGACAACACCGCTACGGTGAAGGTGACCAAGTCAGTGAAGACGCAGTACGTCCTCGTCTGGCTGACAGCCGTACCGAACTCGGGGTACGACCCCACTCTGTACTCCGGTGCCGGCTTCAAGCAGGCCATCGGCGAAGTGCAGTTCGCGGGCTGACGTCTCACCCGGACCGGAGGGGGCAGATGGCGGAGGGCGCCGGATACGACGGGGTGAGCGACAAGGACCTGCTCGCCCGCCACGTGGAGGGCGATCCCGAGGCGTTCGGTGAGCTCGTGCGGCGGCATCGGGACCGGCTCTGGGCGGTGGCGCTGCGGACGCTCGGGGACCGTGAGGAGGCCGCCGACGCGGTCCAGGACGCCCTGGTGTCGGCATACCGGGCCGCCCATACCTTTCGGGGGCAGTCGGCTGTCACGACGTGGCTGCACCGGATCACGGTGAACGCCTGCGTGGACCGTACCCGCAAGGCCGCCTCCCGGAAGACGTCACCGGTCGACGACACCGAGCGGCTGGAGCAGCTACTGGAGCCGCATGAGTCGGCCTCGGCACCGGCTGAACGCAACGACGTGCAACGCCAGCTGTTCGAGGCGCTTGGCACGCTTCCGCAGGAGCAGCGGGCGGCGCTCGTCCTGGTCGACATGCAGGGCTACCCCGTGGCCGAGGCCGCGCGGATTCTCGACGTGCCCACGGGGACCGTGAAGAGCCGCTGCGCCCGAGGCAGAGCGAGACTCCTGCCGTTGCTCACCCATCTACGGCCCGAAAGCGGCGGAGGCGGAAAAGAACCCGGGCAGGGACGGAACCGGGTGCAGGGGACATCCGTCCCACCGGCAACGGGGTCTGCCAACGAGAGCCCCACGGACACGGGACCGAGCGATTCAGCCGTAGTGAAGGGCGGAGGTGGGCGAGCGTGACTTCCACGACTGACACGGCCGGACACCCGGACGTCGAGGAAATCTCCGACCTCACCGAAGGCCTGCTCCCTCCGGACCGCAGCACGGACATACGACGGCACCTGGACACGTGCGAGCCGTGTGCGGATGTCCACGCCTCGCTGGAGGAGATCCGCGGACTGCTGGTGTCCGTGCCGGACGTCGACCCCATGCCGGCCGACGTGGCCGCCCGGATCGATGCCGCCCTCGCCGTCGAAGCGCTCCTCGCCTTCTCCGGCGACGGCACCGAGTCCTCCGTCAACGAGACCGGCACTTCCGGTGACGACATCGACGCGCATGTTTCACGTGAAACATCGGTCGCCATCGAGCGCCCGGCCGACCGCCCCGCTGGACGCCCCCAAGCGGCGACGGGCCCCGGACGGAAAAAGAGCGGCCGCGCCCGGCGCCGTAGGGCCCTCGTGCTGGGCACGGTCCTCACCGCCGCCGTGCTGGGAGCCGGGACCCTGGTGATCCAATCGTTCACCGGCGGCAGCTCCACCATGACGGCACACGGCACGCCGAGCCCGTCCATCAGCGTGTTCTCCGGCGCCAGCGTCCAGAACCAGGTGCACGACCTGCTCGCCGCAAAGAGGCCGGAGCAGCCGGGCTACAAGAGCCAGCACCCACGGTCCGGGGTCACGGAGAACCAGAGCACGCCGACCGGCACCGAGAGCGCCAACACCCTGCTGCAGACGGAGATCCCCATCCCTGACTGTGTGCGGCGGGCGATCCCGCGCAGTGATCAGGCCCTGGCGGCGAAGACCGGCACCTACGGTGGGAAGAGCGCCTATCTGGTCGTTCTGCCGGAGCCCGGTGACAGCACCCGTGTCACGGCCTACGTCGTCGACGCGGCCTGTATTCGCCAGCAGTCCGGCACCGCCGGGACCGTGCTTCTGAAAGACTCCTTCGCCCGGTCCTGAGTCTGCCGGTGCGGTCCATCGGTCACCCCCACCCGGTATGCGTGTGCCCCGACACACTGGGAATGCGCGCCCCGTAGGATCCGTTGGGTGGGGTGAGAGTTCTGAAAGGGGCTCCCACCGGTCGACTGAGACAGACCAGAGACGAGGAATCAAGCCGTGAGCGACGTCCGTAACGTGATCATCATCGGCTCCGGGCCCGCGGGGTACACGGCGGCGCTCTACACCGCGCGCGCATCGCTGAAGCCCCTGGTGTTCGAGGGCGCCGTCACCGCCGGTGGCGCCCTGATGAACACCACCGAGGTGGAGAACTTCCCCGGCTTCCAGGACGGGATCATGGGCCCCGAGCTCATGGACAACATGCGTGCGCAGGCCGAACGCTTCGGTGCCGAGCTGATCCCCGACGACATCGTCTCCGTCGATCTGACCGGTGAGATCAAGACCGTCACCGACACCGCGGGCACGGTCCACCAGGCGAAGGCCGTCATCGTCGCCACCGGCTCTCAGCATCGCAAGCTCGGCCTGCCGAACGAGGACGCCCTCTCCGGCCGCGGTGTCTCCTGGTGCGCCACCTGTGACGGGTTCTTCTTCAAGGACCAGGACATCGCCGTGATCGGCGGCGGCGACACCGCGATGGAGGAGGCCACCTTCCTCTCGCGCTTCGCCAAGTCCGTGACGATCGTCCACCGCCGGGACAGCCTGCGCGCCTCCAAGGCCATGCAGGAGCGCGCCTTCAACGACCCGAAGATCAAGTTCGTCTGGGACAGCGAGGTCGCCGAGGTACAGGGCGAGCAGAAGCTCTCCGGTCTGAAGCTGCGCAACGTCAAGACCGGCGAGCTGTCCGACCTGGCCGTGACGGGTCTGTTCATCGCGATCGGCCACGACCCGCGCACCGAGCTGTTCAAGGGCCAGCTGGACCTTGACGAGGAGGGCTACCTGAAGGTGGCGTCGCCCTCCACCCGCACCAATGTCACCGGTGTCTTCGCCGCCGGTGACGTGGTCGACCACACCTACCGCCAGGCGATCACCGCGGCCGGCACCGGCTGTTCCTCCGCCCTGGATGCCGAGCGCTTCCTGTCCGCCCTTGCGGACGAGGACTCGACGGAGTCCGAGACCGCCGCCGTCTGACCTTCCCCTTCCCCCGCCCCACCCCACGAACGAGTTAAGGAGCCCGCCGTGGCCGGCACCCTGAAGAACGTGACCGACGCTTCCTTCGAGCAGGACGTCCTCAAGAGCGACAAGCCCGTACTGGTGGACTTCTGGGCCGCCTGGTGCGGTCCGTGCCGCCAGATCGCCCCGTCCCTCGAGGCAATCGCCGCCGAGCACGGCGACAAGATCGAGGTCGTCAAGCTCAACATCGACGAGAACCCGGCCACGGCCGCCAAGTACGGCGTCATGTCGATCCCGACCCTGAACGTCTACCAGGGCGGCGAGGTCGCCAAGACCATCGTCGGCGCCAAGCCGAAGGCCGCGATCGTTCGCGACCTTGAGGACTTCATCGCCGAGTGATGTTTCACGTGAAACACGAATGGGCCGCCCCTCCCGAGGGGCGGCCCATTCGCTTATGTCTCGCCGCTGGCGCAGCCGACTAGAGCGGCCTGAGTGCCGGCTCCTTCTGGACCGCCCCCAGCAGCCGATCGAGCGCCATCTCCACGTCTTCCTTCCAAGAGAGCGTCGAGCGCAGCTCCAGCCGCAGCCGGGGGTGCGTCGGATGCTGCCGTACCGTCTTGAACCCCACGGCCAGCAGATGCTCCGCCGGCAGCAGACAGGCGGGCTCCTTCCAGCGGGCGTCCCCGAAAGCCTCTATCGCCCTGAAACCCCGGCGTAGCAGATCCTTGGCAACCGCCTGCACCAGCACCCGGCCCAGCCCCTGCCCCTGGTAACCGGGCAGGACGAAGGCCGTCATCAGCTGGACGGCGTCGGATGAGACCGGGCTCGTGGGAAAGGCCGTCGAGCGCGGGACATAGGCGGGAGGTGCGTAGAGCACGAACCCCACCGGCAGGTCGTCCACGTACACCACGCGGCCGCACGACCCCCAGTCCAGCAGGACGGCGGAGATCCAGGACTCCTTCTCCAGCGCGGAGGTGCCCGCCTTTACCGCCGCTTCTCCGCTGACGGGGTCCAGTTCCCAGAAGACACAGGAGCGGCAACGTGGGGGAAGGTCCTGAAGGTTGTCCAGTGTGAGCGGCACGAGCCGACGCCCCATGAAGGCTGATCCTCGCTTCCTTCGCCCGCCGCATCACGCGCGGCTGTCAGAGCGCTGCGTTCCCTGAGCAGGCCGACGACGAATCCGCCGACCACTCCGAGACTCAGACCCACGCTCACCAGTCCGGTGCGGCTCATCGATCGCATGGCCCTTGTCTCCCCACTCAGAGATGCATGTGCTGTCCGGTGGATGCGCCATACCATTTCGCATCGTATCCACGAAGCGATTCACTCGATACCGCCTCAAAGCAAAAGAGCGGGCCGTGTTCCGGTACACACCGGACACGGCCCGTTTCCCACACGACCCAGAGGACTGGACGGGGGTCAGTCGTCCTGGTCCTCCGCCGCGCTCTCCTGGAGCTCGTGCTGGAGCACCGGCCCCTCGTCCGGAGCGAGAGTGCTCAGGATCCTCTGGAGATCATCCACGGAGGCGAACTCGACCGTGATCTTGCCCTTCTTCTGACCGAGGTCCACCTTCACCCGGGTCTCGAAGCGGTCCGACAGCCGCGTCGCCAGCTCGTCCAGCGCCGGTGAGAGCCGGGAGCCGGCACGCGGACCCTTGGGACGTTGGGGCTTCTGGGGACGCGAGCCCATGAGGGTCACGATCTCCTCGACGGCACGCACCGACAGCCCCTCGGCGACGATGCGGTGCGCCAACCGGTCCTGCTCCTCAGGATCCGTCACCGACAGCAGCGCCCGGGCATGACCGGCGGAGAGCACTCCGGCGGCGACCCGCTTCTGGACCGTCGGCGAAAGCTTCAGCAGCCGCAGCGTGTTGGAGACCTGGGGGCGGGACCGCCCGATCCGGTCGGCCAGCTGGTCGTGCGTGCAGTTGAAGTCCTTGAGCAACTGGTCGTAGGCGGCTGCCTCTTCCAGCGGGTTCAGCTGCGCACGGTGCAGGTTCTCCAGCAGGGCATCGAGAAGGAGCTTCTCGTCTTCGGTGGCCCGGACGATCGCCGGGATGGCTTCCAGGCCGGCTTCACGGCAGGCCCGCCAACGGCGCTCACCCATGATCAGCTCATAGCGGGCGGGCCCCAACTGCCGTACCACGACGGGCTGGAGGAGACCGACTTCCTGGATGGAGGTGACCAGTTCCTGGAGAGCGTCCTCGTCGAAGACATCACGCGGCTGACGCGGGTTGGGCGAAATGGCGTCGATGGGGATCTCGGCGAAGTGGGCACCCATCGGGGCAGCCGGCAGCTCCGAGACCGGGGGCTCCACGACGGTCTCCTGTGCGACGGGTGGCAGCGTGGCCACCTTCGCCGCGGCCACCCCGCGGTCGGTCGTCAGTACCGGAACGGCCGTCGGAGAGGCAGAGGCTCCGCCTCCCAGCGCGGCCGGGGACGGCGTCTTCTCGGTCGGGGCAGCGGGGATCAGTGCGCCAAGACCACGACCCAACCCCCTCCGTCGTTCACTCACTGGATCCCCTCCACCATGCTCGGGTCGTTCTGAGCGCCGAGATGGGCCTGGCTCGCGTCGTAGCTGATACCGATGCCCTTCAGCGCGATTTCTCGGGCCGCCTCAAGATAGGACAGGGCGCCACTCGATCCGGGATCGTAGGTCAGCACCGTCTGTCCGTAACTCGGCGCCTCGGAGATACGGACCGAGCGGGGAATGCTCGTCCGCAGCACCTCGTCGCCGAAGTGGGTGCGCACCTCTTCCGCGACCTGGGAGGCAAGACGCGTCCGGCCGTCGTACATGGTGAGCAGGATGGTCGACACGTGCAGTGTGGGGTTGAGGTGCCCCCGCACCAGGTCGACGTTGCGGAGCAACTGGCCCAGGCCCTCCAGCGCGTAGTACTCGCACTGGATCGGGATGAGGACCTCCTGGCCCGCAACCAGTGCGTTGACCGTCAGCAGACCGAGTGAGGGCGGGCAGTCGATGAGGATGTAGTCCAGCGGCTGCTCGTAGGCCTGGATCGCCCGCTGCAGCCGGCTTTCCCGGGCCACGAGGGAGACCAACTCGATCTCCGCACCCGCGAGATCGATGGTGGCGGGAGCACAGAAGAGACCCTCGACGTCCGGGACGGGCTGGACGACTTCGGCGAGCGGCTTGCTCTCCACCAACACGTCGTAGATGGAAGGAACTTCGGCGTGGTGGTCGATCCCGAGAGCGGTGGACGCGTTGCCCTGGGGGTCAAGATCGATCACCAGGACGCGCCCGCCGTGGAGCGCCAGGGAAGCGGCAAGGTTGACGGTCGTCGTCGTCTTGCCGACGCCGCCCTTCTGGTTGGCGACCACGATGACTCGGGTCTGCTCCGGTCTGGGCAGACCTTCGCCGGCGCGGCCCAGCGCCTCCACCGCCAGTTGGGCCGCACGACCGATCGGGGTGTCGTCCATCGGAGGCGGTGTTTCACGTGAAACATCCGCCCCCATCGACTCGGTACGGGGACCGGGGACCGGATCGGTCATCGGTCCCGCGATGTTGGCGTCGGACCGCAAGGATTCACTCTCCTCGACTTCAGGCTCGCAATGAACAGAGCCTCCCATGCCTTCGGGGTCGCGAACCAGTGAGGCCTGGTGTTCTGTGGAGAAATCCACCTCTGTGGACAACTCCGCTGCCCCTCCGAGTGAGCCGAGAGGCTTGCGGTCGCGCGGTTCGGCCGCGGCGCGGCCACGACTGATGATGCCGTGCAGCAGTGAGCGACGTTTCACGTGAAACACGATGCACAGCGGCTGCGACCGGACCTCTGCGACACTCCGGCTTGCGTAGCTCGGGCAGCTTGTGTGGAGTACGTCTCGTCGTCAGGACGGACGAGACGTCACCACGGACGAGACGCGACCACAGCGACCTCGTTCGACTGTTCAGCGACGACGCCGCGCCCGGCCGGCCCGGGCCGCCTTTGCTCGCTTCGCCGCGAACCGCACACCGCCCGGGCTCTCGCCGACCTCCACCCGGACCACCGTCGACATCGGGTCCACGATGCCCTCGCCCACATGCAGGATGGACGTCTCCACTGCACCGAGCTTGCTGAGGGCCGTGGCCGACGCCTTCAGTTCCTCCTCCGCGGTGTCCCCCTTGAGGGCGAGCATCTCGCCGTAGGGACGCAGCAGCGGAATGCCCCAGGTGGCCAGCCGGTCCAGCGGGGCCACGGCCCGGGCGGTCACCACGTGGACCGGGGACAGCTTGCCCAGGACCTCCTCGGCACGGCCGCGCACGACCGTGACGTGGTCCAGGCCGAGCAGCTCGACGACCTCGGTGAGGAAGTTGGTGCGCCGGAGCAGGGGCTCCAACAGGGTGATGTTCAGATCCTCCCGGACCAGGGCCAGGGGAATGCCGGGCAGCCCTGCGCCGGAGCCGACGTCGCAGACCGTCACGCCCTCGGGAACGGCCTCCGAGAGCACCGCACAGTTGAGGATGTGCCGCTCCCACAGACGGGGCACTTCGCGCGGGCCGATCAGGCCGCGCTGCACGCCCGCCTCGGCGAGCAGCTCCGCGTAGCGGACCGCATCGGCGAAGCGATCACCAAACACTTCCCGCGCCTGTTCGGGCGCGGGGGGAAGCTCCGCTGCCTCCGTCACGGGGACCGTCCTTCCGTACAGCGCCGGTGCTTCGCACACCGGCCACCAGAACTACCAGGCTGACAAAGTTCGGCCCCGTCTGCTCAACAGACGGGGCCGGAAAACGCGGGGGACCGATCAGGCGGGCAGCACGACGACGAACCGCTGCGGTTCCTCGCCCTCGGACTCGCTGCGCAGTCCCGCGGTCTTGACCGCGTCGTGCACGACCTTGCGCTCGAACGGGGTCATCGGCTTGAGCTTGACGGGCTCGCCGGTGCTCTTCACCTCGGCGGCGGCCTTGGCCCCCAGCTCGGACAGCTCGGCGCGCTTCTTGGCGCGGTAGCCCGCGATGTCCAGCATGAGCCGACTGCGGTCACCGGTCTCCCGGTGCACGGCCAGACGCGTCAGCTCCTGAAGCGCCTCCAGCACCTCGCCGTCCCGGCCGACCAACTTCTGAAGGTCGCGGCTGCCGCTGTCGCTGATGATCGACACGGAGGCGCGATCGGCCTCGACGTCCATGTCGATGTCACCGTCGAGGTCGGCGATGTCGAGCAGACCCTCCAGGTAGTCCGCCGCGATCTCGCCCTCCTGCTCCAGGCGGGTCAGGGTGTCTGCACCCTCGGCAGCGGCGGAGGTGGTGCCTTCCGTCACGGGATGGGCTCCTTCTTACTTCTTGGACGGGGACTTGGGCCGCTGCGGGCCACCCTTGCGCTGGCCGGACTGGGCCCTGCTACGGGTGCCGCCGGGCTTGGAGGACTGCTGGGCAGCGGAGGACTTGGCGTCCTCCGGCTCGTCGGCCTTCTCCAGCGACGTGGTGGACTCGCCGGCCGGCTTCGGCCCGCCGGACTGGCGCTGAGACTTGGACTGGCGCTTGGGCTGCTGGCGCTTGCCGGCGGCCGCGGTACCGGTCGCGGTGACCGTCGCGCCGTCCTCGGTCTGCGCCGCGGCCTGGGCAGTGCTCTGCACCACGGTGCCGTCGGCCTGGGCGGCGAGGCCGGCCTTGTTCAGCCCGTTGATGAACTTGCGCTCGAACTCGTTGCGCTCGCGGCCCTTGGCGACGATCGCCTTGACGATGGTCTTCTCGCTGCGGCGGCTGACCTTGCCGTGGTGCGTGACGTGCTTGGTCAGACGCTCCAGGTAGGCGGCCTGGGCCTTGGAACCCGGCGTCGGGTTGTTGCGGATGACGTACATCTGCTGACCCATGGTCCACACGTTGGTGGTCAGCCAGTAGACGAGGACACCGACCGGGAAGTTGATGCCGAAGACGGCGAACATGACCGGGAAGACGTACATCAGCATCTTCTGCTGCTGCATGAACGGCGTCTTCACCGTCGTGTCGACGTTCTTCGTCATCAGCTGGCGCTGCGTGTAGAACTGCGAGAACGACATCAGGACGATCATGACCGCGGTCACGACCCGGACGTCGGTCAGCGTGGCGCCCAGCGCCGCGACCTTGTCCGAGCTGTCCATGAACTTCGCAGCGAGCGGGGCCCCGAAGATGTGCGCCTTACGGGCGCTGGCGAGCAGCGGCTCGTTGATGACGCCGATGGTCGAGCCCGTCGCGATGCCGTTGAGCACGTGATACAGGGCGAAGAAGAACGGGGACTGCGCCAGGATGGGAAGGCACGAGGAGAGCGGGTTGGTACCCGTCTCCTTGTACAGCTTCATCATCTCTTCGGACTGACGCTGCTTGTCGTTCTTGTAGCGCTCCTGGATCTTCTTCATCTCCGGCTGGAGCGTCTGCATCGCGCGCGTCGACTTGATCTGCTTCACGAAGAGCGGGATCAGGCAGATGCGGATCAGAATCACCAGGGACACGATGGACAGGCCCCAGGCCCACCCGCTGTCGGCACCGAAGATCGCGCCGTACATCTTGTGGAACTGGACGATGACCCAGGAAACGGGCCAGGTGATGAAACTGAAGAGGCTTGCAATCGTGTCCACTAATCATGCTCCTTGGGCATGGGACGAGGTCTCTGCGGCCGGGCTCGGAGGAAGCTCGGAAGACGGGCTCCCGGGCTCCGCTTCGGTGGCCGGTTCGGCGGCGGAGGTCCCGCCCTTGCGTGCGCGCCAAGCGTTGCGCAGCAGTTCGTGCCACCGCGGACGCTTACGCGGCGGAACATGGTCCACACCGCCCAGCGACCACGGATTGCACCGGAGGATGCGCCAGGCGGTGAGTGCCGTTCCCTTGATCGCACCGTGCCGGTCGATGGCCGTGTAGCCGTAGTGGGAGCACGACGGGTAGTACTTGCACACCGGCCCCAGCAATGGACTGATCGTCCACTGGTACAGCTTGATCAGGGCCAGTAGTGGGTACTTCATCGCGCGCCCCCTCCCAGCAACCGCTGAACTGCGGCATCGAGGTCTCGGGCCAGCTGTGCATGGTCTGCGTCGCCCGATCCGGGCAGCGCTCGTACGACTACCAGGCTACCGGGGGGAAAAAGGGCGACTCGGCCACGCATCAGATGGCGCAGTCTGCGCTTCACTTTGTTGCGCACAACCGCGCCACCCACGGCTTTGCTCACGACGAAACCCGCACGCGTCGGGGGAGCGCTCTCCCCAGGCGCGTGCGGGTCCGTGGCACCGCTACGAAGGTGGACGACGAGGGTCGGGCGTCCTGCCCGGCGTCCTCGTCGTACCGCGGTCGCGAAGTCCTCGCGCCGCCTCAGCCGGTTCTCGGTGGGCAGCACGACGTCATGACCTGATCGGGATCAGGCGGACAGGCTGGCGCGACCCTTGGCACGACGGTTCGCGAGAATCGCGCGGCCGGCACGGGTACGCATCCGCAGGCGGAAGCCGTGGGTCTTCGCGCGACGACGGTTGTTCGGCTGGAAGGTGCGCTTGCTCACTCGGGGGCTCCAGAAATCAAATCGGTGTGGCGGGTGCCGTCCTGGCTGTCACCGTGCGCCCACGAGTAGCTCGCGTCACGCCCGAGTGCACCGCTTCCCGATCACCTGGAGTGATCTGTGCCCATCGGAGGCAGGCGGCAGCAGCCATCGACAACTCGACCTGGTTACGGTACGCGGGGCTACGCCATCCGGTCAAACCGAGGGTCACGGAGAGACACTATCCACAGGCTGGGGACAACAACTTGAACCGTAGCCGCCGCGCTGACTACCGTGGCTGAACTCCCATTCGTTCTTTTGTCCCCCGCCCCGGCGGGTTTGCCCCACCGAACACCCGAAGTACACCCCGACCCGTCCCGCGTCACACGTTCGTGGGACCTGTGAGAGAGCGTGCCCTGTGGCTGACGTACCTGCCGATCTTGCCGCAGTGTGGCCGCGAGTACTCGAGCAGCTCCTCGGGGAGGGGCGCGGACAGGGTGTCGAGGTCAAGGACGAGCACTGGATCCGGCGCTGCCAGCCGCTCGCGCTGGTCGCGGACACCGCCCTGCTCGCCGTGCCGAACGAATTCGCGAAGAACGTGCTGGAGGGCCGTCTCGCGCCGATCGTCAGCGAGACGCTGAGCCGCGAGTGCGGCCGCCCCATCCGCATCGCGATCACCGTGGACGACTCAGCGGGCGAGCCGCCGGCCCCCGCGCCCGTGCAGCAGCCGCCCGGTCCGCGCTACGAGGAGCCGGAGCTGCCCTCCGGCCCGTCGTCGTACGAGGAACGGCCGTACGAGGGCTACGG
Organism: Streptomyces sp. NPDC025793; assembly: GCF_055558375.1. Lineage (NCBI taxonomy): Bacteria > Bacillati > Actinomycetota > Actinomycetes > Kitasatosporales > Streptomycetaceae > Streptomyces > Streptomyces sp. NPDC025793. The sequence goes on from NZ_JBVHMR010000002.1 coordinate 248,497, forward strand.
CCGCCACCGCGCCGCGGACCAGCCCCCGGCCGACGGGCCGCACTCCCGAGGGGACCGTGGTGACCGCGGTGACCGCGGTGACCGCGGTGACCGCGGTGACCAGCTCCCCGTCGTCCGCCCGGCCTACCCCTCCGAGTTCCAGCGGCGCGAGCCGGGCGCCTGGCCGCGGCCCGCGCAGGACGAGTACAGCTGGCAGCAGCCGCGCCTCGGCTTTCCCGAGCGCGACCCCTACGCCTCGCCGTCGTCCCAGGACGCCTACGGCTCCGGACCGGACGGGTACGGCCCGCCGTCCCAGGACTACCGCCCGCAGGGCATGGACCGGCCGAAGTACGAGCAGCAGCGCGGCGAGTACGGCGACTACGACGCCCCGCGCGGGGACCGTGGCGACCGAGGGGACCGTGGTGACTACGAACCGTCCCGCCCGGACTACGACGCCCCGCGCTCCGAGTACGACTCGGGACGCGGCGAGTACGACTCGGGGCGCCCGGAGTACGACTCCTCCCGGGCCGAGTACGACCAGCGCGACCCCGTCCGCCGGGAGCTGCCCGAGCAGCCGGCCGGCGGCGGCCCGGCGCACCGGGGCGGCCACGGGCGCCCGGACATGCCCACGTCCGGCGGACCGGGTCCGCTGGCCGCGAAGCCGGCGCCGGCGGGCGGTCCGGCTGAGCCGACGGCGCGGCTGAACCCGAAGTACCTCTTCGACACGTTCGTCATCGGCGCCTCCAACCGGTTCGCGCACGCGGCCGCGGTGGCGGTCGCCGAGGCGCCGGCGAAGGCGTACAACCCCTTGTTCATCTACGGGGAGTCGGGGCTCGGCAAGACGCATCTGCTGCACGCGATCGGGCACTACGCGCGCAGCCTCTACCCGGGCACGCGCGTGCGGTACGTGAGCTCGGAGGAGTTCACCAACGAGTTCATCAACTCCATCCGCGACGGCAAGGGCGACAGCTTCCGCAAGCGCTACCGCGAGATGGACATCCTGCTCGTCGACGACATCCAGTTCCTCGCGGACAAGGAGTCGACGCAGGAGGAGTTCTTCCACACCTTCAACACGCTCCACAACGCGAACAAGCAGATCGTGCTGTCCAGCGACCGGCCGCCCAAGCAGCTAGTCACGCTGGAGGACCGGCTGCGGAACCGTTTCGAGTGGGGACTGATCACCGACGTCCAGCCGCCGGAGCTGGAGACGCGGATCGCGATCCTGCGCAAGAAGGCCGTGCAGGAGCAGCTGAACGCCCCGCCGGAGGTGCTGGAGTTCATCGCCTCGCGGATCTCGCGGAACATCCGTGAGCTGGAGGGCGCGCTGATCCGCGTGACGGCGTTCGCCTCGCTCAACCGGCAGCCGGTGGACCTGGGCCTGACCGAGATCGTCCTGAAGGACCTGATCCCCGGCGGCGAGGACTCGGCCCCGGAGATCACGGCGACGGCGATCATGGGGGCCACCGCGGACTACTTCGGGCTGACCGTGGAGGACCTGTGCGGCACCTCGCGCGGGCGGGCGCTGGTCACGGCCCGGCAGATCGCGATGTACCTGTGCCGTGAGCTGACGGACCTGTCGCTGCCGAAGATCGGCGCGCAGTTCGGCGGGCGGGACCACACCACCGTCATGCACGCCGACCGGAAGATCCGTGCGCTGATGGCCGAGCGGCGGTCCATCTACAACCAGGTCACCGAGCTGACCAACCGCATCAAGAACGGCTGAGAGCGGCTGCCGGCGGCTGCGCCGGGCTTGAGCCGGAGTTCGAGGGCGCCCTTCGGGATCCACATCCTGGGGGCGCCCTTCTGTGTTCCCGTCGGCTGTTGCCCGCCCGATGCGGGGCCCGGTGGCGGGGCTCGTTGCCGGGTCCCGGTGGCGGACGCGAGAGCTTTGGCGGGCTGGGGGCGTTGCCCGATTGGCACCTGGTGTTCGATTACGTGCCGGGTTACGGCCACTCTCCACAGATTCGCTGAGTTTCTTCCGTCCACACACTGGGGACGGTGGAGTTGTCCCGAACGGCATCCACAGGGAGCCTGTCTCCTGGGGATTCGCCCAGCTCAAGACCCTGTGGAATCGTGGACGAACGATCTCCACAGGCTGTGGAGGAAAAGAAGATCCACAGGCTGTGGACGAGGTTTTCCACTGACGACCCACAGGCTGGGCGCGGTTGTCCCCAGTGATCGTCGGCTTCTCCACATGGCTGTCCACTGTTCGGCAACGCGACGCACCCTGTCACCGCGTCGAGTGAAAGGCGTCACACGAAGGTGCCGGATTCGGGTGTGGGAAACGTGGGTAAACCTGGGGACGCAGCTGGGGAGAACTGCCTCCGGGCTGTGGGCGGTGTGTGCAGAACTTTCTGTTCTCCACAGAGACACCAGGTTGTCCACCGCCTCCGCCCACAGGGCCAGTGGACAAAATTTCGCCTCTGAGCTGGGCAAACGTGGTTATCCACGGTATCCACAGGCCCTACTACTACTCCCGACTAGAGAGAGCTCGGCAATCGTTTTGAAGCGGGTCCTGTGCACAACTCGCTGTCTCGAGCCCGGCTGCCTCTCGGAGCGACTTGACCCCGACGGGCACCTACTGTCAGTGCGGTGCGTCAGACTGGTCCCCGGTGTCCTGCCCTCCGCAGTGGGCGGTGACACCGAGTCGGAGGACTCAGAAGCAACAGCAGCAGGAGGCGGCTTACGGTGAAGATCCGGGTGGAACGCGACGTACTCGCGGAGGCAGTGGCGTGGGCGGCACGCAGCCTCCCGGCCCGTCCGCCGGCGCCTGTCCTCGCCGGCCTTCTCCTCAAGGCCGAGGACGGCCAGCTGAGCCTGTCGAGCTTCGACTACGAGGTCTCCGCTCGCGTGAGCGTCGAGTCCGAGGTCGAGGAGGAGGGCACGGTCCTCGTCTCCGGCCGCCTGCTCGCCGACATCTCGCGCGCGCTGCCCAACCGCCCGGTGGAGATTTCCACAGACGGTGTACGGGCGACCGTGGTCTGTGGATCCTCCCGGTTCACCCTGCACACCCTGCCGGTGGAGGAGTACCCGGCGCTGCCGCAGATGCCGAACGCCACCGGCACCGTCCCCGGTGAGGTCTTCGCGGCCGCCGCCTCCCAGGTGGCCATCGCCGCCGGCCGGGACGACACGCTGCCCGTCCTCACCGGTGTGCGCATCGAGATCGAGGGCGACACGGTCACCCTGGCCTCCACCGACCGCTACCGCTTCGCGGTCCGCGAGTTCCTGTGGAAGCCGGAGAACCCCGAGGCCTCGGCGGTCGCCCTGGTCCCGGCCAAGACGCTGCTGGACACCGCCAAGTCGCTCGGTGCCGGTGACACCGTCACGCTGGCGCTGTCCGGTTCGGGCGCGGGCGAGGGCCTGATCGGTTTCGAGGGCGCGGGGCGGCGTACGACCACGCGTCTGCTCGAAGGCGACCTGCCGAAGTACCGCACGCTGTTCCCGACCGAGTTCAACTCCGTCGCCGTGATCGAGACCGCGCCCTTCGTGGAGGCCGTCAAGCGTGTGGCGCTGGTGGCCGAGCGGAACACCCCGGTGCGGCTGAGCTTCGAGCAGGGCGTGCTGATCCTGGAGGCGGGCTCCAGCGACGACGCACAGGCTGTGGAAAGGGTCGACGCGCAGCTGGAGGGCGACGACATCTCGATCGCCTTCAACCCGACCTTCCTGCTGGACGGTCTGAGCGCGATCGACTCCCCGGTGGCCCAGCTGTCGTTCACGACGTCCACGAAGCCGGCGCTGCTCAGCGGCAAGCCGGCGCTGGACGCCGAGGCGGACGACGCGTACAAGTACCTGATCATGCCGGTGCGGCTCAGCGGCTGACCGTCATCCACAGCGCCGGGTGCCCCTGTGGGTACCCGGCGTTTGTGACCGGCGAGGACAGTGGCCGGGGTTTCCGCAGGTGAGCGCGTATGCCCACAGCTGTGCACGAGGGGCCGGGACTAGGCTCGGACCGGGTACGCAGGTGCCCCTCACGCCACACAGCAACCTAAGGAACCAACTGATGGAGCTCGGTCTCGTCGGCCTCGGCAAGATGGGCGGCAACATGCGCGAGCGGATTCGCCGCGCGGGCCACACCGTCATCGGATACGACCGCAACGCGGACCTCGCGGACGTCCACAGCCTGGAAGAGCTTGTGGGCAAGCTCAGCGGCCCGCGCGTGGTCTGGGTGATGGTGCCGGCCGGCGAGCCGACCCAGTCGACCGTCGACCAGCTCGCCGAACTGCTGGAGCCGGGCGACGTGGTCGTGGACGGCGGCAACTCCCGCTGGACCGACGACGAGAAGCACGCCGAGGAGCTGGCGGCCAAGGGCATAGGCTTCGTCGACTGCGGCGTCTCCGGCGGCGTCTGGGGCCTGGAGAACGGCTACGCGCTGATGTACGGCGGCGACGCCGAGCACGTCGCGAAGGTGCAGCCGGTCTTCGACGCGCTCAAGCCCGAGGGCGACTTCGGCTCGGTGCACGCCGGCAAGGTCGGCGCGGGCCATTTCGCGAAGATGGTCCACAACGGCATCGAGTACGCGATGATGCAGGCCTACGCCGAGGGCTGGGAGCTGCTGGAGAAGGTCGACTCCGTCACGGACGTCCGTGAGGTCTTCCGCTCCTGGCAGGAGGGCACGGTCATCCGCTCCTGGCTGCTCGACCTCGCCGTGAACGCGCTCGACGAGGACGAGCACCTTCAGGGCCTGCGCGGTTATGCACAGGACTCCGGTGAGGGACGCTGGACTGTGGAAGCCGCGATCGACAACGCGGTGCCGCTGCCCGCGATCACCGCGTCGCTGTTCGCGCGGTTCGCCTCCCGCCAGGAGGACTCGCCGCAGATGAAGATGATCGCCGCGCTGCGCAACCAGTTCGGCGGTCACGCCGTAGAGAAGAAGTAGTTCAGGGATCCAGGGATCGGGAAGGCCGGCGGAACGATCATGCACGTCACGCATCTTTCGCTGGCCGACTTCCGCTCGTACGCCCGGGCCGAGGTTCCGCTCGACCCGGGCGTCACCGCCTTCGTCGGCCCCAACGGCCAGGGCAAGACGAACCTGGTCGAGGCCGTCGGGTATCTGGCGACGCTGGGCAGCCACCGGGTCGCCTCCGACGCGCCCCTGGTCCGCATGGGGGCCGAGCGGGCCGTCGTACGGGCGCAGGTCCGCCAGGGCGAGCGGCGGCAACTGGTCGAGCTGGAGCTGAACCCCGGCAAGGCCAACCGCGCCCGCATCAACCGGTCCTCGCAGGTCAGGCCCCGCGACATCCTCGGCATCGTCCGCACGGTCCTGTTCGCGCCCGAGGACCTCGCCCTCGTCAAGGGCGACCCGGGCGAGCGGCGGCGCTTCCTCGACGAGCTGATCACCGCGCGGTCGCCGCGGATGGCGGGTGTGCGGTCCGACTACGAGCGGGTGCTCAAGCAGCGCAACACGCTGCTGAAGAGCGCCGCCCTCGCGCGGCGGCACGGCGGGCGGTCCATGGACTTGTCCACGCTGGACGTGTGGGACCAGCATCTCGCGCGCGCGGGTGCCGAGCTGCTGGCCCGGCGGCTGGACCTGATCGCCGCGCTCCAGCCGCTCGCGGACAAGGCGTACGAGCAGCTGGCCCCCGGCGGCGGGCCGCTCGCGCTGGAGTACCGGCCGTCGGCGCCCGGTGAGGCGCACACGCGCGAGGAGCTGTACGCCCAGCTGACGGCGGCGCTGGCCGACGCCCGCAAGCAGGAGATCGAGCGCGGGGTGACCCTGGTGGGGCCCCACCGCGACGACCTCGTCCTCAAGCTCGGCGAGCTGCCCGCGAAGGGGTACGCCTCGCACGGCGAGTCCTGGTCGTACGCGCTCGCCCTGCGGCTGGCCTCCTACGACCTGCTGCGCGCCGAGGGCAACGAGCCGGTGCTGGTGCTGGACGACGTCTTCGCGGAGCTGGACGCGCGCCGGCGGGAGCGGCTGGCCGAACTGGTCGCGCCGGGCGAGCAGGTGCTGGTGACGGCGGCCGTGGACGACGACGTACCGGATGTCCTGGTGGGGGCGCGGTACGTGGTGTCCGGCGGGACGGTGGAGCGCGTATGAGCACCGGGGAGCTCGGCCCGAAGGCGCCGAAGAAGAGCGCGGAGGAACCCTCCGGCGTCGACCTCGCGCGCGTGGCGTTGCGCGCGGCGAAGGAGCAGGCACGCGCGCGGGGGGACGCCGCCCGGCAGAAGAAGCAGGCCCGGCGGGGCGGCGGGCTGCGCTCCGGCGCGCGTGCCGACGGCCGGGACCCGATGGCGCTGGGTGCCGCGATCAACCGGCTGCTGACCGAGCGCGGCTGGGAGACCCCGGCGGCGGTGGGCGGGGTGATGGGCCGCTGGCCGCAGATCGTCGGCGAGGACCTGGCCAAGCACTGTGTGCCGCAGCGTTACGACGAGGACGAGCGTGTGCTGGTCGTGGCCTGTGACTCGACCGCCTGGGCGACCCAGCTGCGCCATCTCGCGCCCGCGCTGGTCGCGCGGCTCAACGAGGATCTGGGACACGGCACCGTACGGATGATCAAAGTGCTCAATCCGGGCGGTCCGGCCCGCCGCTACGGGCCGCTGAGGGCTCCGGGGAGCACCGGACCCGGCGATACGTACGGGTGACGTACCTCACGTCTTGAGGTCCCGCGGCGGGGCGGTCGCACCCCTGCCGCGCCCCGTGTCGTGCCTCCACGCGCGCGTGTCCCACGCCTACTGACCCCCCGGTAGCCAAGGGTTGACGGCCCGAAGCGCTGAGTGCCGCTGTGAGCCGCTTGGAGCCCCCATCCGTATATCGGGACCCGGCCGAGGATGGTTCAGGGCGGCACATGGGGACTCAGGTACCGGCAAACCCCCATCGATGTCAGCGCTACCGGTAGACTGGAAGCCAATCCCGCCCCAATGTGGGGACCGCCCGGGAAAAGCTGAGCAACGCTGATCAAGGCTTACCAACGCAACATGCCGCAGCCGCTCCGGCAACCCGCCGACGAGCTTGGCTCGTGCTGTGCCAGAAAGGGCGCTTCGTGGCCGATTCCGGCAACCCCAACGAGAACATCCCGTCCACCGACGCCGGCGTGCACGGCGAGGCCACCGAGGCCCCTGTGAGCGGCGAGGCCACCGACTCCGGCGCGGCCTCCGCCTCCTACGACGCCAGCGCCATCACCGTGCTCGAAGGGCTGGACGCGGTCCGCAAGCGACCCGGTATGTACATCGGCTCGACCGGCGAGCGCGGTCTGCACCACCTGGTGTACGAGGTCGTCGACAACTCCGTCGACGAGGCGCTGGCGGGCTACGCGGACACCATCGACGTCACGATCCTGCCCGACGGCGGCGTGCGCGTCGTCGACAACGGCCGTGGCATCCCGGTCGGCATCGTGGCCTCCGAGGGCAAGCCGGCCGTCGAGGTCGTGCTGACCGTGCTGCACGCGGGCGGCAAGTTCGGCGGCGGCGGCTACGCGGTCTCCGGCGGTCTGCACGGCGTCGGTGTCTCCGTCGTGAACGCCCTGTCGACCAAGGTCTCCGTCGAGATCAAGACCGACGGGCACCGCTGGACGCAGGACTACAAGCTCGGCGTCCCGACGGCCCCCCTCGACCGGCACGAGGCCACGGACGAGACCGGCACCTCGGTCACCTTCTGGGCCGACCCGGACATCTTCGAGACCACGGAGTACTCCTTCGAGACGCTGTCCCGGCGCTTCCAGGAGATGGCCTTCCTCAACAAGGGCCTGACGCTCCGGCTCACCGACGAGCGCGAGTCGGCGAAGGCCACGTCCGGCGCGGACGAGGCGGGCGCGGACGAGAAGGCCGAGGTCAAGGCGGTCACGTACCACTACGAAGGCGGCATCGTCGACTTCGTGAAGTACCTCAACTCCCGCAAGGGAGAGGCGGTGCACAACACCGTCATCGACCTGGAGGCCGAGGACAAGGACAAGAGCCTGTCCCTCGAGGTCGCGATGCAGTGGAACAGCGGCTACAGCGAGGGCGTGTACTCGTTCGCCAACATCATCCACACCCACGAGGGCGGTACGCACGAGGAGGGCTTCCGCGCGGCCCTCACCAGCCTCATCAACAAGTACGCGCGCGACAAGAAGCTGCTGCGCGAGAAGGACGACAACCTCACCGGTGACGACATCCGCGAGGGTCTGACCGCGATCATCTCGGTCAAGCTGAGCGAGCCGCAGTTCGAGGGCCAGACGAAGACCAAGCTGGGCAACACGGAGGCCAAGACCTTCGTACAGAAGGCGGTCTACGAGCACCTCAACGACTGGCTGGACCGCAACCCGGTCGAGGCCGCGGACATCGTGCGCAAGGGCATCCAGGCGGCCACCGCGCGCGTGGCGGCCCGCAAGGCCCGCGACCTGACCCGCCGCAAGGGCCTGCTGGAGTCGGCGTCCCTGCCCGGCAAGCTGTCCGACTGCCAGTCGAACGACCCCACCAAGTGCGAGATCTTCATCGTCGAGGGTGACTCCGCCGGCGGCTCGGCCAAGTCCGGCCGCAACCCGCAGTACCAGGCGATCCTCCCGATCCGCGGCAAGATCCTCAACGTGGAGAAGGCCAGGATCGACAAGATCCTGCAGAACCAGGAGATCCAGGCGCTGATCTCGGCCTTCGGCACGGGTGTGCACGAGGACTTCGACATCGAGAAGCTCCGCTATCACAAGATCATCCTGATGGCGGACGCCGACGTCGACGGCCAGCACATCAACACCCTGCTGCTGACCTTCCTGTTCCGCTTCATGCGACCGCTGGTCGAGGCCGGGCACGTGTTCCTCTCCCGCCCTCCCCTCTACAAGATCAAGTGGGGCCGGGACGAGGTCGAGTACGCCTACTCGGACCGCGAGCGCGACGCGCTGCTGGAGATGGGCCGCCAGCGCGGAAAGCGCGTCAAGGAGGACTCGATCCAGCGCTTCAAGGGTCTCGGCGAGATGAACGCCGAGGAGCTGCGCGTGACCACCATGGACCAGGAGCACCGGGTCCTCGGCCAGGTCACCCTCGACGACGCCGCCCAGGCCGACGACCTGTTCTCGGTCCTGATGGGCGAGGACGTCGAGGCCCGGCGCCAGTTCATCCAGCGCAACGCCAAGGACGTCCGCTTCCTCGACATCTGAGTCGGTCTCAGCTGACCGCACCAGGAAGGATCTTCACCAGCAATGGCCGACGAGAACACCCCGCAGACTCCCGAGACCGAGGCCGGCGACGCCGTACTGCGCGTCGAGCCCGTCGGGCTCGAGACGGAGATGCAGCGCTCGTACCTGGACTACGCGATGTCCGTCATCGTGTCCCGCGCGCTGCCCGACGTCCGGGACGGCCTCAAGCCCGTCCACCGGCGCGTGCTGTACGCGATGTACGACGGCGGCTACCGCCCCGAGCGCGGCTTCTACAAGTGCGCGCGCGTGGTCGGCGACGTCATGGGCAACTACCACCCGCACGGCGACAGTTCGATCTACGACGCCCTGGTGCGCCTCGCCCAGCCGTGGTCGATGCGGATGCCGCTGGTGGACTCCAACGGCAACTTCGGCTCCCCGGGTAACGACCCGGCGGCCGCCATGCGCTACACCGAGTGCAAGATGGCGCCGCTGTCGATGGAGATGGTCCGCGACATCGACGAGGGGACCGTCGACTTCACGGACAACTACGACGGCCGTTCCCAGGAGCCGACCGTCCTGCCCTCCCGGTTCCCGAACCTGCTGATCAACGGCTCGGCAGGCATCGCGGTCGGCATGGCGACCAACATCCCGCCGCACAACCTGCGCGAGGTCGCGGCCGGTGCCCAGTGGTACCTGGAGAACCCGGAGGCCTCGCACGAGGAGCTGCTCGACGCCCTCATCGAGCGCATCAAGGGCCCGGACTTCCCGACCGGCGCGCTGGTGGTGGGCCGCAAGGGCATCGAGGAGGCGTACCGCACCGGGCGCGGTTCGATCACGATGCGCGCGGTGGTCGAGGTCGAGGAGATCCAGGGCCGTCAGTGCCTGGTCGTCACCGAACTGCCGTACCAGGTCAACCCGGACAACCTGGCGCAGAAGATCGCCGACCTGGTGAAGGACGGCAAGATCGGCGGCATCGCGGACGTCCGTGACGAGACCTCGTCGCGCACGGGCCAGCGGCTCGTCATCGTCCTCAAGCGGGACGCGGTCGCCAAGGTCGTCCTGAACAACCTGTACAAGCACACCGACCTCCAGACGAACTTCGGCGCGAACATGCTGGCGCTGGTCGACGGCGTCCCGCGCACCCTCTCGCTGGACGCGTTCATCCGGCACTGGGTGACGCACCAGATCGAGGTCATCGTCCGCCGCACCCGCTTCCGGCTGCGCAAGGCCGAGGAGCGCGCGCACATCCTGCGCGGTCTGCTGAAGGCGCTGGACGCGATCGACGAGGTCATCGCGCTGATCCGGCGCAGCGAGACCGTCGAGGTCGCGCGCACGGGCCTGATGGGCCTGCTGGAGATCGACGAGATCCAGGCCAACGCGATCCTGGAGATGCAGCTGCGGCGCCTCGCGGCCCTGGAGCGGCAGAAGATCGTCCAGGAGCACGACGAACTCCAGGCGAAGATCACCGAGTACAACGAGATCCTGGCCTCGCCGGTCCGCCAGCGCGGGATCGTCAGCGAGGAACTGGCCGCGATCGTCGAGAAGTACGGCGACGACCGCAAGACCATGCTGGTGCCCTACGACGGCGACATGTCCATCGAGGACCTGATCGCCGAGGAGGACATCGTCGTCACCGTCTCGCGCGGCGGCTACGTCAAGCGCACGAAGACGGACGACTACCGGGCGCAGAAGCGCGGCGGCAAGGGCGTGCGCGGCACGAAGCTGAAGGAAGACGACATCGTCGACCACTTCTTCGTCTCCACCACGCACCACTGGCTGCTGTTCTTCACCAACAAGGGCCGGGTGTACCGGGCGAAGGCGTACGAGCTGCCCGAGGCCGGCCGGGACGCGCGCGGCCAGCACGTGGCCAACCTGCTCGCCTTCCAGCCGGACGAGGCGATCGCCGAGATCCTGGCCATCCGGGACTACGAGGCGACGCCGTACCTGGTGCTCGCCACCAAGTCCGGTCTGGTCAAGAAGACGCCTCTGAAGGATTACGATTCGCCCCGCTCCGGCGGCGTGATCGCGATCAATCTGCGCGAGCGCGAGGACGGCAGCGACGACGAACTGATCGGCGCCGAGCTGGTCTCGGCCGACGACGATCTGCTTCTGATCAGCAAGAAGGCACAGTCGATCCGCTTCACCGCCACCGACGACTCGCTGCGCCCGATGGGCCGCGCCACCTCCGGTGTCAAGGGTATGAGTTTCCGCGAGGGCGATGAACTTCTGTCGATGAATGTGGTGCGACCCGGTACGTTCGTGTTCACTGCCACCGACGGCGGGTACGCGAAGCGGACCGCCGTCGACGAGTACCGCGTCCAGGGCCGCGGCGGCCTCGGCATCAAGGCCGCCAAGATCGTGGAGGACCGTGGCTCGCTCGTCGGGGCGCTGGTCGTCGAGGAGAGCGACGAGATCCTCGCGATCACGCTCTCCGGCGGTGTGATTCGTACGCGAGTCAGCGAGGTCAGGGAGACGGGCCGTGACACCATGGGCGTCCAACTGATCAACCTGGGCAAGCGCGATGCCGTGGTCGGTATCGCACGTAACGCCGAGGCCGGACGCGAGGCGGAGGAGGTCGACGGCGAGGACGTCGTCGACGAGACCGCCGAGGGTGCCGAGGCCACCGGCACGGACGAGGGTGAGGTGCCCTCGGCCGAGTAGGCACGAGGAGTGAGTCATCGTGAGCGGAGCCACGGGCGCCGGATCGGCCGGTACCTCCACGGGTACGGAATCGGACGGCGGCGGCCGTGGCTCCGTCGCGCGTGGCGGGAGCGCGAGCGACCCGCACACGACCAACCTGAAGCCGGTGAAGGACTCCGGGACTCCGGGCAGGGCTTCTTCCGGCACGTCGGCACCCCAGGGGGGAACTGTGACGGACACCCGAGGCCCGGCCCCGGTCGGCGAGCCGCAGCCCGCGTCGCCGCTCCCCCACGAGCGCACCCCGGAGCAGCCCTCGGGGCCGTACCACCCGCCGCAGGCCTACCCGGCGCAGGCGCCCGCCGGTGCGGTGCGCCGGCCGCGCACCGGAGTGCGGACGACGCCGCGCACCCGCAAGGCGCGGCTGCGGGTCGCCAAGGCCGACCCGTGGTCGGTGATGAAGGTCAGCTTCCTGCTCTCCATCGCGCTCGGCATCTGCACGATCGTCGCCTCGGCGGTGCTGTGGATGGTCATGGACGCGATGGGCGTGTTCTCGACGGTCGGCGGCACGATCTCGGAGGCGACCGGGTCGAACGAGGCGAACGGCTTCGACCTGCAGTCGTTCCTGTCCCTCCCGCACGTCCTGACGTTCACGACGATCATCGCGGTCATCGACGTGGTGCTGGCCACGGCGCTCGCGACGCTCGGCGCGTTCATCTACAACCTCTCCGCGGGCTTCGTGGGCGGCATCGAGCTGACCCTCGCCGAGGACGAGTGACCCGCCCGGCAGCACGCTTGTGACGGTCCCCCGACAACCGATTTTGGGACTGCCGTGGTCGTGCGCTAATCTTCAGGAGTCAGCGCGCGGGACACACACCGCAAAGCGCGGCGGGGCTATAGCTCAGTTGGTTAGAGCGCATCCCTGATAAGGATGAGGCCACAGGTTCAAATCCTGTTAGCCCCACCAGCATGAAGGCCCCCGGTCCAGTGGACCGGGGGCCTTCGGCGTTCCCGGGTGCGGTGGGGGCGGCCCGCGTGAGCGAAGGCGAACGAACGCGAACGAAAAAGACCCGACCGCTGGCGACGGGGGATGCACCAGCGATCGGGTTATGGCCAAGGGTAACAAGGTTGGGCGGATTACGGGGCCAAGTCGGCCGGGAATCAGGCAGGTTGGCCGATCAGCGACCGCACGGGGGGTCGTAGGAGAGGCGGGGGAGGTACTCGTGCCACTTCTGCGGGGTCAGGACGCCCCGGGTGACCGCGCAGATGTGGCTGATCGCCGCGGCGTCGTCCAGGCTCCACAGGCGGAGCGTGTCGGTGCCGCTGGAGAGCCCGAGGGCGTTGCCCCGGGCGCTGAACGACAGGAACGTGCCCGATCGGGCGTTGGGGCTCATCGACTGGCCGATGGGGGTCGCCGAGGCGGGGTGGGTGACGTTCCACAGCCGGACCGTGTTGTCGTTGCCGCCGCTGATCAGCGCATGCCCGTTCGGGCTGAACGCCAGCAGCTTGACCGCCTCGGTGTGGCCGGTGAGCGGCGCGCCCAGTTCGGTCGCCGAGGCCGGGTCGGTGACGTTCCACAGGCGGACCGTGTCGTCGTCACTGCCGCTGGCCAGAACGTGCCCGTCCGGGCTGAAGGCGATCGCGTTGACCGGACCGGAGTGCTGCGTGAGCAGGCCGAGCGCGGTGGGTCGGGCCCGGTCGGTGACGTTCCACAGGCGGACCGTGTCGTCCGCGCTGCCGGAGGCGAGGGTGCGGCCGTCGGGGCTGAAGGAGATCGCGTTGACGAAGCCGCGGTGGCCGGTCAGCGGTTCGCCGAGCGCGGTGGGGTGCGCGGGGTCGGTGATGTTCCACAGCCGGATGGTGGTGTCGTTGTAGGCGCTGGCCAGGGTGTGGCCGTCGGGGCTGAAGGAGAGCGTGAGGGGGCCCGCGAAGCGCGTCCGCAGGGCGATGGGCGGTCCGGCGGCGACGGGGTGGGACGGGTCGGTGACGTTCCACAGGTGCACGGAGTGGTCGTTGGTCAGGACGGCGAGGATGCGGCCGTCGGGGGAGAACCGCATCGCGCGATGGCCGCCGTCCTCCTGCATGAACGGTGCGCTCAGGCGCACGGGCCGGCTGGGCCGCGTCACGTTCCACAGCCGGAGCCTGCCGTCCCGCGCCGCCGTGACCAGTACCCGTCCGTCCGGCCGGAACGCGCCGGTGCGGCCGATGACGTCCGAGGTCGGCAGCGACCACAGACGCACCGTGCTGTCGCCGCTGCCGGTGGCGAGGGTCCGTCCGTCGGGGCTGAACCCCAGGGCGTACATCTCGCCGCTGCTGCCCGCGAGCGGCTCCCCGACCTGGGACGGGGACGCCGGATCGGTCACGTTCCACAGGCTGGCCGTGCTGTCCGCGCTCGCGGCGGCGAGCCGGCTGCCGTCCGGGCTGAAGGCGACCGACCAGATCGGGCCGGTGTGCCCGGTCAGCGGCGCGCCGAGCGAGGAGGGGCGGGCGGGGTCGGTGACGTTCCACAGGCGGACCGTGTCGTCCGCGCTGCCGGAGGCGAGGGTGCGGCCGTCGGGGCTGAACGCCACCGAGTGCACGAGGTCGGTGTGGCCTTCGAGGGCCGTGCCGTACTGCCGCGCGTGGCGCGGGTCGGTCACGTCCCACAGCAGGATCCTGTCGTCGTCACCGCCCGCCGCCAGGGTCTTGCCGTCGGGGCTCCAGGCCACGCCGCGCACGGCGGCGGTGTGCCCGCGCAGGACGTCGGTCTGCCGCGCGTGGCGCGGGTCGGCCACGTCCCACAGCCGTACGGTGTGGTCCTCGCTCGCGCTGGCCAGCGTGCGGCCGTCCGGGCTGAAGGCGATCAGGTAGATCGTGCCCTTGTGGCCGGTCAGCGGCGTGCCCAGCGACACCGGGTGGGCCGGGTCGGCGACGTTCCACAGCCGGATCGTGCCGTCGTCGCCGGCGCTGGCCAGGGTCTTGCCGTCGGGGCTGAAGACCGCGCTGCTCACCCAGCTGGTGTGGCCGGTCAGCGGTTTGCCCAGCGGCTTCGGGCGGTTCGGGTCGGCGACGTTCCACAGCCGGACCGTCCGGTCGTAGCTGGCCGTGGCCAGGGTGTGGCCGTCGGGGCTGTAGGTGGTGAGGTAGACGGCGCCGGTGTGGCCGGTCAGCGGGGTGGCCAGCGGGGCGTTCACGATCGAGATCAGCCTGCTGTACGTCCCCTCGTCGTCCGGGCGCAGCCGGTGCGCGACCAGGTCGAGCTGGGCGGACAGGGAGGGATCGGTGTGCTGGACCCGGTCGGCCTCGGCGAGGATCTGCTCGAAGACGGCGTCGTCCCGCTGCTGCCGGGCGATGACCGCCGACCCGCCGGCCACCAGGGCCAGCACGACCAGCGCGGCCACCGCGGCCCGGCTCAGCCACACCGAGCGCCGGCGCAGCCGGACCGAGGCGGCCAGGAACTCCACCGCGCTGCGGGTGAGGACGGTGTCACCGGCGGATCCGGCCCAGGCGCGGGCCTGCTCCAGCCGGGAGCCCCGGTAGAGCAGCGAGCTGTCCCGGCCCGAGTCCTCCCAGGACCGGCCGTCCTCCTCCAGCCGCTGGCGCAGCAGATGGTCGTTGCGGTTGTCGTCGATCCAGTGCCGCAGCCGGGGCCAGGCGTGCAGCAGCGCCTCGTGGGTGATCTCCACGGTGTCCGCGTCCAGCGTCACCAGCCGGGCCCGCACCAGGGCCTCCAGCGACTCCTCCGTCTTGCCGGGGTCGGCCGACTCCGCCGCGAGCTGGCGCCGGGTGCCGCGCCGGCGCGTGGCCTGGGTGTCCTCGCCGAGCCGGACCAGGCGCAGCAGGAGCAGCCGGGCCGCCGTACGGGCCGCGGGGTCGAGCCCGGACCAGGCGCGCTCGGCGGTCGCCGCGACCGCGCCCTGGATCCCGCCGGCCGCCCGGTAGCCGGCCAGGGTCAGCCGTCCGGCCTTGCGGCGCTGCCAGGTGGCGAGCAGGGCGTGCGAGAGCAGCGGGAGCACGCCCGCGTCATGCGCTCCGCGCGGGCCGTCGGCGCTCACCTCGCGCACGATCAGCTCGGCGAGCCCAGGCTCCAGCTCCAGGCCGACCGCCTTGGCCGGGCCGGTCACCGCGTCGCGCAGCTCGCCGCTGGTCAGCGGGCCGAGCACCATGTGCCGGTGCTGGAGGGCGTCGGCGAGCTCCGGATAGCCGAGGCACTGCTCGTAGAAGTCGGCCCGTATGCCGAGTACGACGACGACCGGGGCGGGGCCGTCCGCCCCGGCGGGCGAGGTGCAGACGGCGTGCAGCAACTGGATGAAGGTACGGCGGTCCGCCTCGTCGGGGCAGAGGGTGAAGGCCTCCTCGAACTGGTCGATGATGACGACCGGGCGGGGGCCCGGGGCCGGAGCGCTCGCGGGCTCGCCGTCGGGCAGCCCCTCGGTGGGCGCCTCTTCGTGCGTCTCCCGGCGTGCCCAGGCCGCGGCCGCCTCGCGTGCCGCCCGGGCGATCCGGGGCGTGTCGCAGCCGGGGGCGGCGGGGTTGCGCGTCGCCTCCCGCTCGGCCTCGCGCGCGGCCGCGGCGACCTGGCCCAGCTCGGGGACGCGGTCGACCAGCGCGCCCAGCGGATCGGCGCCCGGGACCAGCTGGAGCACGGTGCCCTCCCCCGGACCTCGTCCGGGGGAGCCCCCGTCCCGCTGCGCTCGTCCGGGCCGGCCCGCCACCGGGGCGCCGTCCCGCAGCGCGGGCACCAGACCGGCGTTGAGCAGCGACGACTTGCCCGCCCCCGAGGCACCCACGAGCATCACGAGGCCGCCGGTGCGCTCGGCGGCGTTCAGCTGCTCGACGAGCGCGCCCGTGCTGCGCTCCCGGCCGAAGAACCAGCGGGCGTCCTCCTGCCGGTACGGGGCCAGCCCTCGGTAGGGGCAGACGCCGCCGGTGACGGGCGGGGCCTGGGCCGGTGGCCGCTGGTCCTCCTCGGCGGGCGGTGCGGGCCGGTCGCCGACCGGGTCGGCCAGCGCGCGCTCCCACAGGCGCTGCCAGTGCGTGAGGTCGTACAGGCCGGTGGAGACCGGTGCGGGCCGCAGTCGGCGGGCCTCCGGGATCAGGATGTGGAGCACGGCCGCGAGGGCGGTGAACTGGGCCGGTACGTTCCTGGCCCGGCGCCAGTCGCTGATCCGCTGCGCGGACACGCGCACGGGCCGGCCGCGCTCGTCGACCCGCTGGAGCCGTACGACCGCCTCGGCGACGCTCTTGAGGGGAGGGTTTCCGGCCTCCTTGTACAGCAGCGCGAGGCGCTCGGCGAAAGCTGTGCGTGTCCCTGAGTCGGAACTCAAGGTCCCTCCCCTTTTCTTTCCCCCCGCATCTGGATGTCCGGACCGGAAAACTCACCCTATACGCCTGACCTGCGCGGAAGCACTGCACCGGACGCCGCAGCCTCCTCCCGGGGGACAACAGATGGCAGGATCCGGACCGGGTAGCGGAGCCGTCACACACCGTCCGGACAGGCCATCGGGCTGATATCCGGAGATACGGATCGGGTCGCCGAAGGATCTCGGCCAACTTCCACCGAGAGCGGGCGAGCGGGCTCCGCAGTAGGCAGGGAGCGGCTGTGGAGCGTCGCGTGTTCCCGCGACCAGTGCGGCAACCGGCTTCCCTTCCACGGCCCGTGGCGAGCCGACGCGCCACGGGCCGTCAGCCCCGCACCGCTCGGTACCGGTCCCCACGAGGGGAGGGACCGGTGCCGAGCGGGCGGCGGACTCATACCGGACTCACACGGTTCGCCGTTGCGCGGACATGCTCACAGATCACCCGAATCGGGCCTGTACGTGTCGCCCGGGTCGGGACCGCCGCGTGCGCGCGCTCCGGACGGGCATGGATGTCTGACGCTCCGTCAGATAACCTGCGCTCCGCCGACTGTTCCCGAAGGGGTGAGAGTCATGGAGAAACGTCCCCCGTGCCCGCCCGGTGCTCCGCGCTGGGTCGCGATGTTCCGCCCGTCCGCACAGGACTCCTGGACCGTGGGGGCCGAGTCCCCGGACCGGGGGCCCGTGCTCTACGCCGTCGCAGACATGACACGGACCGTACGGGCGCGCGGCGAGGAGGTGACGGTCGCGCTGTGGGGGCCGGAGAACGGCGCCTGGCGCCTCTTCGACGCCCCGGCCGGCCGGGCGCCCGCCGCCCCCGCCGACGGGCCCGCGCCCGGCGCCGCCGCACCGGCCGTGCTCGCGGAACGCATGACGGACCGCCGTCACCAGGTCCTGATGGCCGGCCTGGGCAAGGCGGGCCTGCACGATCTGAGCGCCGAGGACGGCGAGGCGGTCCGGGTACTGGCCGACCTGCTCGACGAGCCGACGGTGCGCCGGGTGGCCCACTGGCTCTCGGTCGCGGCCGGCCGGCCGTAGGGGGTGTCGTTCGGATCGTCCCGGCGTCGCGGGGCGCCGACTCGCTCCTCCGCCTCGCAGCTGCACGCTCCCCACACTCGGCTTCTCCCCCACGCTCGGCTTCGCTCGATCGGGAGGGGCCCCTAGGGCTTGTCGTCACCTTCCCGCCTGCCGCGCGACGCCTGGCACGCGCTCCCCAGAGGAGGCACCCCCAGCCGCGTTGTCGTCGGTCGCCGACTCCCCCGCGCTCGGCTTCGCTCGCGCGGGAGGGGCCTCACGCGTCGACTCCCTCCTCCGCCGTGCAGCCGCACGCACCGGACGCCGCGCGGCCCGCCCTTCGGGCGGACGACGGGAAGGTGACGACAGGCCCCGGCGCGGGAGGGGCCCCACGACCCCGCTCGGGTCGGCCGGGTTCAGGGCGCGGTCCGCGGGGCAGGGACGTCCTGGAAGCCAGCTGACGCCTGGAGGACGCATGAAGGTCTCCGTCGACCGCTCCCTGTGCTACGGCTCCGCCGAGTGCGCGTACCGGGCGCCGGACGTGTTCGCGTTCGAGGACGGGTACGGAGCCGTACGGCCCGGCCGCGCGGAGGTCGCGGACGCCCCCGAGGTCCGGGAGGCGGCCGAGCGGTGCCCCTCGCAGGCGATCAGGCTCCAGGAAGGGGCGTGACGGCGGGACTCACCGCGCGGGCGGATAGGTCCAGCCGAGGTCCGCGAGTGCGCGGGCCCTGGCCTCCACCACCGCCGTCCGGGCCGCGCGCTCGGCGGGGTCGACGTGGGACGCCTGGCCCGTCATCTGGCCCTCCCACTTGCGGTACAGCAGGCCGACCTGCGCCGAGAACCAGCCGCGGCCGACCGCGTTCAGCGCGAGTAGCAGACCGGTGTCCTCGGACGCCGGCAGGGCCATCCAGCCGCCCAGGGCGGTCAGCAGGTCCCGGCGGACGCAGAGGGTCGCCGGGTGGACGGGCGGTCGGAAGCCGCCCCGCTTCCAGTGGTCGAGCACGACACCGCGTTCGAGCGGGCCCTCGGCCGGATCGCCGGGAAAACCGGCCGTGGAGCCGTCGGGCAGCAGGTCGAGGACCCGGGAGGTGGTCCAGGCGACGGTGCGGTCGGCCTCCAGCACGGCCAGGTCGCGGGCGAGCGCTCCCGGGGTGAGCCGGTCGTCGGCGTCCAGCACCTTCACGTACTCGCCCTCGGCGCGTGCCAGCGCGATCGTCCGGGCCGTACCGGGCCCGCCGGGACGGCCCTGACGGAAGCTCACGCGCGCGTCGTCCGGGATGTGGGGGCGGACCTCGTCCGTCGTCCCGTCCTCCTGGACCAGCCACTCCCACTCCCAGCCGGCGGGGAGCTTCTGTGCGCTCAGGGACGCGTAGGCGTCCGGCAGGAACCGGGCGGACGGGCCGTGGACAGCGGTGACAACGGTGACGCGCCGGGTCACGGCAGCACTCACCCCTTTACCTCTTCGGGAGCGTTGCCGGTCATCCTCGCAGGCGGCGCGGATGACGACAGCGCGAGACCCCCGGCCTGCCCGGCCGGGGGTTCTTCCGTCTCGACTGACTGCTTGGGGTACGCAAGTCGCCCTTGTGTCGTCGAGACGGCTGCGGTGCTGGTGCGCCGCGTCGAGCGGCGGGAGAACGGCGGGTCAGCAGTCGAGGGACGCCGACGAGGGATGGTCGGGGGCCGCGGCCGCGTTCTCCGCTTCCGTCGTGTCGAGGGGCCGGTGCCGGCAAGCCGGGGTCTTGCCGTGGGCCTCGGCCCGGATCCGCTGCTTCATCGTGGGGGGCAGTGCCCTGCCGTAGGACCAGGCCCAGTGGCTTTGCGCCGGGATCGTCGGGACGTTCTGTTCCGCGCTGTCCTTGCTCGGGGTCTCGGTGCGGGGAGCGGCCGCCGCGGTCGTGGCGGTGGCGGTGGTGACGAGTCCGAGCGCCGTGCACAGCGCGAGGAAGGCGGTGACGAAGGCGGTCCACAGCTTCATGACCTTGTTCTGGGTCATGGCCCCTCACTTTCGGGTTGGGCGATTTGCGTACTTTCCTCATGATGTGTATGAGCGACGCGAAGTGGTGGACCTCCGCCCGTGGCGCGTCGATGTTCCGATGAACACCACCCGGATGGCGGCAAGAGGGTCGGAAACTCCCAAAGGCCGGTGAGGGCGACCGAAGAGGGAGTGAAGTAACGGACCGTGGAGGTGTGATCACCCTCCGATCGCATCGGTCTCGGACCTGGTCTATTGCGGCTCCGGGAGCGGCAGTTGAGCTCCTGCGCAGGTCACCGATCGATATCGGCCGGTGTGTATAGTCGGGCGCCAGAGGTCCCCTACGTCAAGGAAAGACGAGGTCGCGCGGTGAAGAAGCTGCTCCTGGTCGCACTGGCCGCCATCGGCGGGCTCCTCGTGTACCGCCAGATCCAGGCGGATCGCGCCGAGCAGGACCTGTGGACGGAGGCGACTGACTCCGTGCCCACGGGTTCGTGAGTGCCGAAACCAGAATCTGGACAGACCCCGGTCGCCGAAGCGGCCGGGGTTCTGCGTTTGCGGGGTCGCGCGGGGTGCGGTAGGCGTTCCGTGCACCCCGTCGTCTCGGCGCACGCCGCCCGCCGGGCGATGCGGGGCGTTTCGGACGGCCGTACGCGTTCCCCGGATGGCGTGGGGCCGCGCGGGGCAGGATGTGCCACGGTCCGGTCCGGCTCGGGGCGGGCCGTGGTCCGGTACGGCTAGCGACGACTGGGGAGGCCGGTACGTGCGGGGGCGAAGGCGGCGGACGGTGGGGCGGGCGGCGCTGCTGCCGGGGCTGAGCGTCGTGCTCGTCTCGTTCGCCCTGTTCGCGCCGCCCGGTGTGCCGGCGGCCGCCGCCGCGGGCGACGTGTCGTACGGCTTCGCGCCCGGCGCGCGTACGGTCGCGGGCGGCCAGGGCGGTGCGGACGCCGGCCGGCTGGAGCCCGGCGGGGTCTACCGCAGCTCCCTGCCGGTCGCCGGCAGGCTCTCCTACCGGATCCGGCTGACGGCCGGCGACACGGCGTACGTCCCCGTCACCGCCGTACCCCCGGCGGACGCCACCGTCTCCAGCACCGACGGCATCAGCGTGACGGTCCAGGACGCGGGGGGCACGCAGTGCTCCTTCGCCTCCGCCCGCTTCGGCGCCGCGCTCAGCCCGCACCCGGTCACGGCACTGGGGGAGCGCGAGACGGGCAGGTCGCTGTGCCAGGGCGGCGGCACGTACTACGTGATCGTCCAGCGCCTCGGCACCGGCGGCTCCGGTACGACGACCGGTGCACCAGCCGGTACGACGGCCGGTACGACGCCGGGGGCCGGTCCGGACCGGCCGTGGGACCTGGAGATCGCGCCCGCGACGGAACCGCGCACGGCGCGTGCCGAGGCCACCACCGCCCCGCGGACCTGGGACTCCGCCACCCCCGAGCCGCTCGCCGGCACACCGCGGGAGCGGTCCGGCGGCACGGGCTTCGCCTCCGCCCCTGCGCTCGGCCAAGGCGTCTGGCGCACCGAACTGGTGCCGGGCGAGACCCGCTTCTACAAGGTGCCGCTCGACTGGGGCCGGCAACTGCACGCCTCCGCCGAACTGGGCGCCGCCGCGGGCCAGGGCTATGTCGGCGGCGCCCTGGACCTCTCCCTCCACAACCCGGTGCGCGGCACCGTCGAGGACACCGCCCTCGGCTACACCGGCACCGCCCGGCCCGCCGTCCTCGCCCCGGTCCCGCCCGTGGAGTACGCCAACCGCTACGCCGTCCCGGCCGCGGTGACCTCCGTCCGCTTCGCCGGGGACTATTACCTGGTGCTGCACCTCAGCGAGCGGCTGACCGGCACCTTCGGGCGGGGGCCGTTCGCCGTGACCCTGCGGGTCCAGGTGTCCGGTCGGGCGCACGCGGGCCCGCAGTACGCCGGCCGGCCCGTGCCGGGGGACGTCTTCACGGTCACGGGACAGGACCGGGCGGCCGCGCTCACCGGGGCCACCGGGGCCACCGGGGCCACCGGGGGCGCGGGCGGCGGGGGCGGCGATCCCGTGCTGAAGCTGGTCGCGGCCGGTGGGATCGGCACGGGGACCCTGCTGCTCGCGGTGCTCGGCGGGTGGACGCTGGCGGCCCGCCGCACTCAGACGCGGGCCAGCGCCCAGAAACCCACCGCGTAACAGGCCAGCGCCAGCAGCAGGATCGGTACCGCCACCCTGGCCGACGGCCTGGGCCGCGGCCGGCTGCGCCGCGCCCGGCGCCCACGACGACCGTGCGCGGGGGCGGAGGCGGGGGCGAGCACCGGGGGAGCCGGGTTCCGGGTGGTGTACGACGCGGTGACCGACGGATCGATGGCGTACGGCTCCGGGTCCGGGGCCGGGTTCCCGTACGGGTAGGCGGGCGAGTACGGCTGGGGGGTGGGGGACTCGGGCCGGGCCCGCGCAGGAAGGGGCGGGGGCGGTGCTGCCGGAGTGTGCGGGGAAGTGGCGTACGGCTCGGGGGCCGGGGTGTACGGCTGGGGAGCCGGGGTCTTCGGGGTTTCCGGGATCTCAGGGGCCTCAGGGGTTTCGCGGGTCTCCTGGGGCGGCGGCAGCCGGAAGCTCCCGGTGTCCGACAGTGAGCCGGTGTCCGCGGACGGGCCGGCGGCGCCGACGCCGGTGTCGGTGTCCTGGGCCGGTTCGACGGCCACTCCGGAGGCCCTGGTGAGGGGGCCGTCGGGGCCGAACCCGGGGGGCAGCGGGCCGAGTTGGTCGAAGATCTCGATCAACTCGTCGTCGAGGTCCGGCTCCGGCAGGAGTTCGGTGGCCGAGGCGAGCGCCTTGCGGGCCCCCGTGGCGGTGCGGAAGCGCGTGGCCGGGTCAGGCTGGAGCAGGCCCGCGACGACCTGCCAGAGCGGTTCGGGTACGCCCTTGGGGGGTCCCGGCGTCCCGTGCTCGGTGAAGTACCGCACGAGCGCCTTGGCGTCCGGCTTGGCGCCTTCGAGGAGGTACAGGGCGACCAGACCCACGGCGAACAGGTCGGCCGGGAAGTCGGGATCGGCGCCGAGCAGCTGCTCGGGCGCGAGGTAACCGGGCGTGCCCACCACGAGGTTGGTCTCCGTCAGGCGGGGTTCGCCGAGCCGCATGGCGATGCCGAAGTCGGACAGCCGCAGCCGGGGCCGACCGGTGCCGGTGGCTTCGAGGAGGAGGTTGGCGGGCTTGATGTCCCGGTGGACGACGCCTTCGTCGTGGACGGCGGCGAGACCGGACAGCAACTGGTCGAGCAGGGTGCACACATAGCCCGGCGGCAGGGGGCCGTAGTCGCCGACCAGGTGGACCAGGGAGCCGCCGGCGACCAGATCCATGGTGAACAGGACCTTGTCGTCGTCGGCGGCCCAGCTGGCCGGGGCGAGGACATGGGGATGGTCGATCCGTAAGGCCTGCTCGCGCACGAAGCGCAGCAGGGAGTGGGCGTCGCGCTGCTGGAGCACCTTGGCCGCCACATAACGCCGTCGGCGGTGGTCCCATGCACGCCAGACGGCGCCCACGCCGCCGCGGCCGATCGGGTCGGCCAGCTCGTACCGGCCGGCGAAGACCTCACCCATGGCAGCCCGCCGCTCCTCCCCCTGGCTCCGCGATGTCCCCCGCCCGGTGTCCCCCACCCGGTGTTACGCCCCCACTACCCCCCTGTCGCTCCCGCTATCCCCCGCCCCGCCCGTCTCTGTGCCCGCGGCTCAGTTCTGGTGGGACTGGTAGTGGGCGACGGCGTCGGAGGTGCGGCCGGCGCCGTAGACACGGAGGAACTCGGCGAGTTCGGGGTGGGCCGGGGCGAGGCTGTCCGCGGCGTCGATGATGTCGCCGGCGGCGGCCACCGAGCGCAGCAGCGACTGGATCTCGCGGACCACCCGCTTGACCGTCGGCGCACCCGAACCGCTCGTGGTCTGGGCGGTGTTGCTGAGCACGGAGCCCCCCTGCGACTTCTTGATCTCTTCCATGCGGTCGGTCGCCTCGGCGGCGCTGACGCTGCCGTCGGCGACCTGGGCCGCCAGGTCCTGCAACATCTGCACCCGCTGGACCACAGCAGGATTGCCGATCTTGGCCCGCTGGCCGCTCATCAGCTGCGACAGCATCGGAGCGGACAGGCCGAGGACCGCCGCGAGACGGGCCTGGTTGAGGCCGAGATCGTCGATGAGCTTACGGAAGAGCGCCCCCAACGGCTCTCCGTACCAGTTCCGCTGGAGCTCCCGCGCTCTCGCGGTGGCTTCCTGCTGTGCGGCGTCCATTGCGTCTCCCCATCGCTTCCCCTGAATACCGCGGTTCGCTGTAGCGAACCACGCCGAGCATCTTACGGAGCGTGGTCATGCGCGGGGACCCCCAATCTTTTTGCGGGAACCCGGGGGTGACCCGGTACTCTGGTCTGCGGCACCCGCCGGGCAGCACTGCTCCGGCCGGTCGCTGCTTTCCGGGGCCTTAGCTCAGTTGGTAGAGCGCCGTCTTTGCATGGCGGATGTCAGGGGTTCGACTCCCCTAGGCTCCACTCGGTAAGTGCCCTCTGATCTGCGGAAACGCGGTTTCAGGGGGCATTTTTCGTCCCCCGCGGCAGTCGTCCGGTGCCGTGTCGTCAGTGGCCCGGGCGATGCGGCCGCTGCCTACCCGCGAGCCACAGGCCGGGCACCCGGCGGCCGGCACCCGTCGACCGGTGAGCCGGTGGCTGCCGCGCGGAGTCGGACAGGGGAGGCCGATGCCGGAGAGCAGGTGCCGCCCCCAGCGCGGTCCCGCGGTGCTCACGGTGGCGCCGCTCCTCCTGGTGATGCTGTTGGTCTCCTTGCGGCTGTCCGCCGAGCGCCCGTTCGCCGTCGGCATCCCGTTCGTGGTCGTCGCCTAAGCCGGTGCGAACTCCCGCTGCCGGTCGCCTTGTTCCGCCGGCGCCGGGTGTCTCCCGCCGTGGTTTCACGTGAAACGGGCCGTGGGACGGCGAGCGTACGGCTCACCCGTCGCACGGCCCGCTACGGCGGGGGCGGGCTAGTCGTGGTCCTCCCCGTTCCCCTTGTCCTCGTCGGCCTGCTTGGCGCGGACCTCGGGGTCCAGGGCGGAACCGTCGTTGTCCACCGAGGTGAGGTGGACCGGTTCGGGGACCTCCGTCGCGGCCGGCGGTTCGACCAGCCAGTCCGGGTTCGCCTGCTTGTCCCACCACTTCCACGCCGCGAAGGCGCCACCGGCCAGCAGGGCCAGCACGGCCAGCCCCTTGAGGGCACGGGCACCCCGGCAGCGGCGCGCGTTCCTGCGGGCCAGCTTGTGGATGTCCTCGGCCGAGACCTGCCCGCGCAGCGCGGCCAAGGCGGCGGCGCCCCGGGCAGCGGCCTCGTCGTACACCGGGCCGGCCGCGGCCACGGCCTGCTCGATCCTCGGGCGCGAGTACTCGGCGGCCTGCCGGGCGGCCTTGCGGGTGCGGACGGCGGCCTCCTGCGCGGCCAGGTCCACCTTCGGCGGCACATGCGCACGGGCCTGCTCCAGACGCGGGGCGAGCCGGGCGTCGTACTGGACACGGGCCTGTTCGGCGGCCTGCGACATCACTGGCGCCAGCCGTACGCGCGCCTCATGGGCGTAGAGCGCGGCACGCTCCTTGGCCGTGTCGGCGTAGGGCGCCACCACTTCCGCGGCGTGCAGCACGCTGTCCTTCGCCGAGCCGGTCGCGGCGCGCACGCTGTCGATGCGGGTCACGGGATCCTCCTCCATCGGTGGCGTACGGTATTTCGACTTTCCACCCTTTTACGGATCATGCCTGCCAACGGCCTGCCCGGCATGCGAGGGCGGGCATATGGGTGCCCACCGCAGGGTCGTGCGAGGATCTGGGGGTCACACGAAGACAACGGAAGGCAGATCGTGGCTGAGCAGCTGTACGCCACCCTGAAGACCAATCGCGGCGACATCGAGGTCCAGCTTTTCCCGAACCACGCCCCCGCGACGGTCCGCAACTTCGTCGAGCTGGCCAAGGGTGAGCGCGAGTGGAAGCACCCCAAGA
Source organism: Streptomyces sp. NPDC025793 (assembly GCF_055558375.1). NCBI lineage: Bacteria > Bacillati > Actinomycetota > Actinomycetes > Kitasatosporales > Streptomycetaceae > Streptomyces > Streptomyces sp. NPDC025793. The sequence goes on from NZ_JBVHMR010000002.1 coordinate 274,466, forward strand.
CCGGGGAGAAGAGCACCAAGCCGCTCTACGACGGCACGATCTTCCACCGCGTCATCAGCGGTTTCATGATCCAGGGCGGTGACCCGCTGGGCAGCGGCATAGGCGGCCCCGGCTACCAGTTCGCGGACGAGTTCCACCCGGACCTGTCCTTCGACCGGCCGTTCCTGCTGGCCATGGCCAACGCCGGCCCGGGCACCAACGGCTCGCAGTTCTTCATCACCGTCTCCCCGACGGCATGGCTGACTCGCAAGCACACCATCTTCGGTGAGGTCACGGACAAGGCCAGCCAGGCCGTCGTCCAGGCCATCGCGGACGTCAAGACCGGTCGCAACGACCGTCCGGCCGACGACGTCGTCATCGAGTCCGTCGTCATCGAGACGCGCGAAGCCTGATCAAGGCCGTCCCCTCGTGGGGAACCAAACGCCCCGCTCGTCCGTACCAAGGGTGAGCGGGGCGGGGCATTGCCGGGCGCAGGCCTACGACGAGCAAGGGGAACCGATGGACCAGGCCGAAGGCAGCACGCAGGGCGCCGACCACGGCGTGCCCGTGTGCTACCGGCACCCGGACCGCGAGACCGGCGTGCGCTGCACCCGCTGCGACCGACCCATCTGCCCCGAGTGCATGATCAGCGCCTCGGTCGGCTTCCAGTGCCCCGAATGCGTGCGCGGCGGCTCCGGCACCGGGCACGCTCCGCAAGCGTCCGCCCCGCGCACCATCGCCGGCGGCACGATGACGGCCGACCCCCGGCTGCTCACCAAGCTGCTGATCGGCATCAACGTCGCCGTCTTCCTGGCACAGCAGGCCATCGGCGACACGGTCACCGAGCACTTCGAGCTGATCGGCCGGGCCCAGTACTTCCAGTTCGGCCCCATGGAGGGCGTCGCCGAGGGGCAGTACTACCGCCTGCTCACCGCGATGTTCCTGCACTCGCCGACCAACTTCACCCACATCCTGTTCAACATGCTCAGCCTGTGGTGGATCGGCGGCCCCCTCGAAGCGGCCCTGGGCCGAGCCCGCTACATCTCCCTGTACCTGGTCTCGGGCCTGGCCGGCAGCGCGCTCACCTATCTGCTCGCCGCGCCCAACGCGCCCTCGCTGGGCGCCTCCGGGGCGATCTTCGGCCTCTTCGGCGCGACCGGCGTACTGATGCGCCGCCTCAACTACGACCTGCGCCCGCTCGTCGCCCTGCTGGTGATCAACCTGGTCATCACCTTCACCCCGGGCTTCAACATCGCCTGGCAGGCCCACATCGGCGGTCTGGTCGCCGGTGTCGCCGTCGGCTACGCCATGGTCCACGCCCCGCGCGAGAAGCGGACCCTGATCCAGTACGGCGCCTGTGCGGTCGTCCTCGTCGCCGTGGTGGTGCTCACCCTGATCAGGACCGCTCAGCTCACCTGATCCGGACCTGCCGGCGAACCTGATACCGAACCGTTGTCCACAGCGTGTGCCGGATCTTGTGCACCGCGTGCGGGCACAGCTGTGCCCCCTGTCGCTCGGATGGGTTTCCGCAGGTCGGACAGGGGGCGAACTGGTGTATGGGAGTCGCCGGGGCAGTCATACCGGCGTCAACGCTCGATGGGTTATCCACAGATCGTCGTTCTTTTCCCCATGTGGACAACGCCTGTGGATAACTCAGTGGACAGCCCTGGGGAGAGCTACGGGAGCGTTACTTCCACTGCGTGGAGACACCGAAGCCGGCGGCGATGAAGCCGAAGCCGACCACGATGTTCCAGTTGCCCAGGGCGTTGATGGGCAGCGAGCCGTCGGTCACGTAGAAGACGACGATCCAGGCCAGGCCGATCACGAACATGGCCAGCATGACCGGGGCGACCCAGCCTCGGCTGCCCAGCTTGATCGCCTGTGCCTGCTTCGCCGGCGGCGGCGTGAAGTCGGCCTTCTTGCGGATACGTGACTTCGGCACGAGGGTCTCTCCTGTCGATGCGCTGCGTGGCCGCGCAGGTAACTGGGTCGGGCGCGTCCGTTAGCGTAGTGCTTCCGTGGCGCCGAAAGAGACAAGGGTACGTTGAGCAATTCTGCCGACTCCCCCGGGACGGGATCAACGGGTTCGGGCACGGGACGCCGACCGCGTCCGGTGCGCGTGCTCACGGCCGCTGTCTTCGCTCTCGCGGGGCTCATCTTCTTCACCAGCTTCGACACGGCCAAGGGCACCGACATCCGCCAGGACGGTTCCCTGCTGAAGCTGTCCGACCTGATCCAGCAGCGCAGCCGCAAGAACAAGGGCCTGGACGAGTCCAACGCGACCCTGCGCGAGAGCGTCGAGTCCCTCGCCAAGAGCGACGGCGGCACCAGCAGGGCCCAGGACCGCGAGCTCAGCGGCCTGGAGTCGAGCGCCGGGACCCAGCCGCTCACCGGCCACGGTCTCTCCGTCACCCTCAACGACGCCCCGCCCAACGCCACCGCCAAGCTTCCCGGCTACCCCGCGCCCCAGCCCGACTACCTGGTCATCCACCAGCAGGACCTCCAGGCCGTGGTGAACGCCCTGTGGCAGGGCGGTGCGACCGGCATCAAGGTCATGGACCAGCGGCTGATCTCCACCAGCGCCGTGCGCTGTGTCGGCAACACCCTGATCCTCCAGGGCCGCGTCTACTCACCGCCGTACAAGATCACGGCCGTCGGGGACCCGGGCAGGCTCCAGCAGGCGCTCGCCGCGAGCAAGGCGATCCAGACCTACATGGTGTACGTCAACGTCTACGGCCTCGGCTGGAAAGTCACCGACGACGGGACGGTGACTCTTCCCGGCTACTCGGGCACAGTGGATCTGCACTACGCGAAGCCCGTGCAGTAGCGGTAGCACCAGCACGGGCAGCAGCCGTCCGTCAGCCGCCCGTCCCGGAGGCGCCGGTGCGTGTGATCGTCAGGACCTTCAGCGAACTGTGCATCACCGTGGGCGCCCTGATCGTCCTCTTCGTCGCCTACATCCTGTTCTGGACGGGCGTGCGGGCCGACGGCGCCATGAGCGACCAGATCGACCAGTTGCACCGGCAGTGGTCGAAGGGGAGTGTGCAGCCGGCGGTGCACACCTCGGGTGACGGCACGACGACCACGACGACGGTGACCGTGTCGGACCCGGCGCCGCACCACTACGGCGAGCCGTTCGCGATCATGTACATCCCGCGGTTCGGTTTCACGTGGAACAAGCCCGTGGCGGAGGGCACCGGCCGGGACGTGCTGGCCAAGGGGCTCGCCCACTACCGGGGCACCGCTCAGCTCGGCCAGGAGGGCAACTTCGCGGTGGCCGGCCACCGGCGCACCTACGGCGACCCGTTCCTGGACTTTCCGAAGCTGCGGCCGGGCGACGCGGTGGTGCTCACGGACGGGACGACCTGGTTCACGTATCGGATCGACAAAGGGCCCTACAAAACCGTGCCGACGGACGTCGAGGTGATCGACCCTGTGCCACGTACGTCGGGTTACACGCGTCCGGGCCGGTATCTGACGCTGACCACCTGTGATCCGGAATGGGGGCACAGCCACCGGCTGATCGTCTGGGCGCACCTGGATTCCACGCAGTCCGTGGAGGCGGGCGAACCGGCGGCCCTGCGCCGGTAGTCGCCGTTAGTCTGGTGGCGTTACGGCGTGCGTCAGGTGCCGTAGGGACTCGGAAGGGACGGCAAGGAACGGCATGTACGGCTGGATCTGGCGGCATCTGCCGGGGAACGCGTGGATGAAGGCGCTCGTCTCGCTCGTACTGGTTCTGGCCGTGGTCTACGTCCTCTTCCAGTACGTCTTCCCCTGGGCCGAACCGCTGCTGCCTTTCAACGATGTGACGGTGAACAACCAGTGAGTGCGCGGATTCTCGTCGTCGACAACTACGACAGCTTCGTCTTCAACCTCGTCCAGTACCTGTACCAGCTGGGTGCCGAGTGCGAGGTGCTGCGCAACGACGAGGTGTCGACCTCGCACGCCCAGGACGGTTTCGACGGCGTGCTGCTCTCGCCCGGCCCGGGCACGCCGGAGCAGGCCGGGGTGTGCGTCGACATGGTCCGCCACTGCGCGGCCACCGGTGTGCCCGTCTTCGGCGTCTGCCTCGGCATGCAGTCGATGCAGGTGGCCTACGGCGGTGTCGTGGACCGGGCGCCCGAGCTGCTGCACGGCAAGACCTCGCTGGTCGAGCACGGGGGCAAGGGCGTCTTCGCGGGCCTGCCCTCCCCCTTCACGGCGACCCGGTACCACTCGCTGGCCGCCGAGCCGGACACGGTCCCGGCCGAGCTGGAGGTGACCGCCCGCACCCACGACGGCATCATCATGGGCCTGCGCCACCGTGAACTCCCGGTCGAGGGCGTGCAGTTCCATCCCGAGTCGGTGCTCACCGAGCACGGGCACCGGATGCTGGCCAACTGGCTGGTGGAGTGCGGCGACCAGGGTGCCGTGGCGAGGTCGGCGGGGCTCGCCCCGGTGGTGGGCAGGGCCACGGCGTGACCGCCCTGCGCCCGGAGCGCGAGACCGATGCCTCGTACGGGGATCAGTCGTACGAGGCTTCCGGTGCGCTCGGGTCGTGGGCTGGGCAGGTGGCGCAGGAGCCCTACGGGGAGCCGTACCGCGACCCCCTCGACGACGAGACGATGGCGCTGCGGGTACCCGATCCGGCCCTCGATCCGCTGTCGGGCCGGCAGGGCGGGCCTGTACGCGGCTCTGCGGCCTCTTCAGCCCCTGCCGTGTCCGCAGTCGCGGCCGGAGGGCGTGCGGCCCGCAGGAAGGCCGCCAAGCGCCGTGGCGGGGGGCGTGGCGGCGGCCGGCACGGGGGCGGGCGGGAGAGCGCGTCCGCCACGGCGCCGCCGGAGGAGCCGGACCGGCCGCTGTCCCGGGTGGAGGCCCGGCGGCAGGCGCGGCTGCGCAAGCCGTCCCCGGGCGTGATCGCGAGCCGGGCGATCGGCGAGGTGTTCATCACCACCGGTGTGCTGATGCTGCTGTTCGTCACCTACCAGCTGTGGTGGACCAACGTCCGCGCGCACGCGCAGGCCGGCAGCGAGGCGCACCAGCTCCAGGACGACTGGGCGAGCGGCAAGCGCAACCCGGGCGTCTTCGCGCCGGGCCAGGGCTTCGCCATCCTGCACATTCCCAAGCTGGACGTGGTGGCGCCGATCGCGGAGGGCGTCAGCAACGCGAAGGTGCTCGACAAGGGCATGGTCGGACACTACGGCGAGGCGCCGCTGAAGACGGCGATGCCCGACGCCAAGACGGGCAACTTCGGGCTCGCGGCGCATCGCAACACCCATGGCGAACCGTTCCGGTACATCAACAGGCTCGTGGCCGGCGACGCGGTCGTGGTCGAGACGCAGGACACGTACTACGTGTACAAGGTGACGTCGACGCTTCCGGTGACCTCGCCGTCCAACACCAGTGTGCTGGACCCGATCCCGAGGGGCTCCGGTTTCACGCGGCCCGGCCGCTACATCACCCTCACCACCTGCACGCCGGAGTTCACCAGCAAGTACCGGCTGATCGTCTGGGGCAAGATGGTCCAGGAACGCCCGCGCAGCGAGGGCAAGCCGGACGCGCTCATCGAGTAGGGCTCATCGAGCAGGGTTCATCACACAGGGGCAGAGGGAACAGTGGCAGCGACCGCCGACGAGACCGAAGAACACACGGACGCGTCCGAGCCGGAGCCCGCCGCGCGCCGCCGGCGTCCCGGACGGATCGCGACGGCGGTCAGCGTCTTCGGTGAACTCCTCATCACCGCGGGGCTGTTGCTCGCCCTGTTCGTCGTCTACTCCCTGTGGTGGACGAACGTGATAGCGGACCGCAAAGCGGAGAAACAGGCCGACAAGGTACGTCAGCACTGGGCGCAGTCCCAGGGGGCGAAGGACTCCGGCCCCGGCGCGCTGGACACCAAGGACGGCATCGGCTTCCTGCATGTGCCCGCGATGAAGAACGGCGAGGTGCTGGTCGAGAAGGGCACCGGCACCGATGTCCTCAACGACGGCGTGGCCGGCTACTACACCGACCCGGTCAAGGCCGCGCTGCCCATGACCGGCAAGGACGGCAACCTCACCCTCGCCGCGCACCGGGACGGCCACGGCGCGAAGTTCCACAACATCGACAAGCTGAAGAAGGGCGACCCGATCGTCTTCGAGACCCGGGACGACTGGTACGTCTACAAGGTCTACTCGATCCTCCCCGAGACCTCGAAGTACAACGTCAAGGTCATCTCCCAGATCCCGAAGGAGTCCGGCAAGACCGGGCCGGGCCACTACATCACCCTGACGACCTGCACCCCCGTGTACACCTCGGAGTACCGGTACGTGGTGTGGGGCGAACTGGTCCGGGTGCAGAAGGTGGACAGCGAGCGGACGCCGCCGGCGGAACTGCGGGGCTGAGCGCGACGAAGGCCCCGCAGCTCCTCGGAGAGCTGCGGGGCCTTCGCGGTGAGCGCGGCGGTGCCGGTCAGCCGTTGTTGCCGCCGAAGATGCCGCCGTTGCCGTTGCCGCCGCCGACGTCGATGGTGGTCAGCACGATCTGGGTGTTGGTCGGAGCCTGGGTGCCCTGGGCCGGCGACTGGCCGAGGACCCGGGCGTTGTCGTCGTTGGCGCCGTTGACCTGGATGTCCGTGAAGCCGCTCTGCTGGAGGATCTTCCTCGCGTCCGACAGCTTCTGACCGGTGACGTTCGGCACCTGTCCCTGCTGCTGACCCTGGAACTTGCCGACGTTGATCACCACGCCGGTGTTCTTGACGACCTGTGTGCCCGCCGCCGGGTTGGTCGAGAGGACCTTGCCGTCCTGGGTCTGGTCGGTGGTCGGGCTGTCGTTGCAGCTCGGTGCCAGGCCCAGCTGGGTCAGCTCGCTCTTCGCGTCGTCACAGGACTTGCCGACCAGGTCGCCCGGGATGGCCACCTTCTCCTCCGCCTTGGCGACGGTGAGGGTGATCGTGGAGCCCTTCTGGACCTCGTTGCCGAGCGTCGGGTCCTGGTCCAGGACCGTACCCGGCTGCTCCGACGAGACCCGGTCCTTCCGCTCGACGTTGAACTTGTACTGGTCGCCCTCCAGGAGCGACTTGGCGTCCTCGAAGGTCTTGCCGAGGACGCTGGGCACCGCCACCTTCGGCGCCCCCGTCGACACCACCAGTGTGATCGTGTCGCCCTTCTTCACCTGGGAGCCCGCCGTCGGGTCCTGGGAGCAGACCGAGTTCTTCGGCTGGTTGTCGCAGGGCTTGCGGGTGGGCGGGCCCAGTTTCAGGTCGGAGTTGACCGCCATCTTCTGGGCGTCGGCGTAGGTGGAGCCGACGAAGTTCGGGGCGTCGAAGGTGTCGGCGGACTTCCCGCTGAACGCCCACTTGCCGATCAAAATCGCGCCGACCAGGACGAGCACGCCCGCGACGACCAGGAGGACCGTGGAGGTGTGGGACTTCTTCGGCTGCTGGCGCCGCCGGCCCGGGGAGTCGTCGTAGCCGTAGCCGCCGTCGTCCGGGCTCATCGGCGGGAGCATGGTCGTCGCCCCCGCGGGCCCGCCGGCGTCCGGGCGCAGGGCAGTGGTCGCCTGGTCGTCGCCGTAGCCGCCGTAGCCCACCGCGCCCAGTGCGGCCGTCGCTCCGACCGGCTGGCCGTCGAGGCACGCCTCGATGTCGACGCGCATTTCGTCGGCCGACTGGTAGCGGTAGTTCGGGTCCTTGACCAGCGCCTTCAGGACGATCGCGTCCATCTCGGGCGTGATCTCGGGGTCGAAGACCGACGGCGACTGCGGCTCCTCGCGCACATGCTGGTAGGCCACGGCCACCGGGGAGTCGCCGACGAACGGCGGCCGTACCGTCAGCAGCTCGTAGAGGAGACAACCGGTCGAATAGAGGTCCGAGCGGGCGTCGACCTGCTCGCCCTTCGCCTGCTCCGGCGAGAGGTACTGGGCCGTGCCGATGACCGCCGCCGTCTGCGTCATCGTCATTCCGGAGTCGCCCATGGCGCGGGCGATGCCGAAGTCCATCACCTTGACCTGGCCGTTGCGCGTCAGCATGACGTTCGCCGGCTTGATGTCACGGTGCACGATGCCGTTGCGGTGGGCGTACTCCAGGCCCTGGAGGATGCCGACGGTCATCTCCATCGCCCGCTCCGGCAGGAGCTTGCGGCCGGAGTGAAGAAGCTCACGGAGCGTGGAGCCGTCGACGTACTCCATCACGATGTACGGGATCGAGACCCCGTCGATGTAGTCCTCGCCCGTGTCGTAGACCGCGACGATCGCGGGATGGTTGAGCGAGGCGGCCGACTGGGCCTCCCGGCGGAACCGGGCCTGGAAGGAAGGGTCGCGTGCCAGGTCGGCGCGCAAGGTCTTCACTGCCACGGTGCGGCCGAGGCGGGTGTCATGCGCGAGGTAGACCTCCGCCATGCCACCACGACCGAGCACCTGGCCCAGTTCGTACCGGCCGCCGAGGCGACGCGGCTCTTCCATAGCTACCTACCAGCCCTCTCCGTCGGTCCCGGCCGCGCACGTCCGTGCGCCGCCGGAGGCTGCCGTCCGGGCCTACCGTACCCGGCTCGCTTTGTGTGACCTGGCCAAGCCCGGAACCCGATACAGGACCGGTATCGCAACGTGCAACGTTGTGAAGAAGACGTGATGGGGGTCACTTCTTCGACTGGATGACCGCCTGCATGACGTTCTTGGCGATCGGCGCGGCCAGACCGCCGCCGGAGATGTCGTCGCGGTTGGCGCTGTTGTCCTCGATGACCACGGCCACCGCCACCGGCGAGCTGCCGTCGGGCATCTTGGCGAAGGAGATGAACCACGCGTACGGGTTGGCGCTGTTCGCCACACCGTGCTGCGCGGTACCGGTCTTGCCGCCGACCGTGATGCCGTTGATCTTCGCGTTCGTACCGGTGCCCTGCTCGACCACCGTCTTCATCATGTCCTGGAGAATCTGCGCGTTCTTCGAGGACAGCGGCTGGCTCAGCTCCTGCGGCTGGGTCTGCGAGAGCGTGTCCAGGTTGGACGACTGGAGCTTGTCCACCATGTACGGCTTCATCAGCTTGCCGTCGTTGGCGACCGCCGAGGCGACCATCGCCATCTGCAGCGGGGTCGCCGCGGTGTTGAACTGGCCGATGGAGGACAGCGCCGTCTGCGACGAGTTCATCTTGTCGGAGAACACCGAGGGGTAGGCGCGGACCGGCGTGTCCTGCGGGGAGTCGAAGCCGAACTTCTTCGCCTCCTCCAGCATCTTGGCGTTGCCGAGGTCGGCACCGATCTTGCCGAAGACCGAGTTGCACGAGTACTGCAGGGCGGCCCGCAACGTGGCGTTCTTGCAGGGGATGTTGCCCTCGTTCTTCAGCGGCGTCGTCGTGCCCGGCATGATCCACGGCAGCGGCGAGTTCGTCGCGGTGTCGGCCGAGGTGTACAGCCCGTTCTCCAGCGCGGCCGCCGCCGTGACCACCTTGAAGGTGGAGCCCGGCGGGTACGTCTCGCGCAGCGCCCGGTTCAGCATCGGGTCGGCCGGGTCGTTGCTCTTCTGGAGCTTGGTCCAGTTCTTGGAGTCGACGTCCGTGCTGTTGCCCGCGAAGGACGACGGGTCGTACGACGGGTAGGAGGCCAGCGCCAGGATCTTGCCGGTGGACGGCTCCAGCGCGACGACCGCGCCCTTGCCGCCCTGCGCCTTCAGACCGTCGAACGCGGCCTTCTGCGCGGCCTGGTTCAGCGTGGTGACGACGTTGCCGCCCTGCTTCTGCTTGCCCGTGATCATGTCCAGGGTGTTGCGGAAGAAGAGCCGGTCGTCGGTGCCGCTGAGGATGCCGTCGTCGATGCTCTCCAGCTGGGTGCTGCCGAAGGCCTGCGAGGAGTAGCCGGTGACCGGGGCCCACATGGGCCCGTCCTTGTAGGTCCGCTTGTACTTGAAGTCGCCGTGCTTGGCCTCGGCGGAGCCCGTTATGGGGTTGCCGTCGACGACGATGTCGCCGCGCGGGGAGGCGTACCGCTCGATGGCGACACGGCGGTTGTTCGTGTTGGTGCGCAGGGAGTCGGCCTGGACGTACTGGAGCCAGTTGTCGCGGAGCAGCAGGGCCATCACGAGGATGCCGCAGAAGATCGCGATCCGGCGCAGGGGCTTGTTCATGACGGGCGGACCACCTGGGTCATCTCGGCGTCGGGGTTGGCGGCGGGGGCGGGCGCCGGGCGGCGCGCGGTGTCGCTGATCCGGATCAGGACGCCGATCAGCGCCCAGTTCGCGATCACGGAGGAACCACCGTAGGCGAGGAACGGCATCGTCATACCGGTCAGCGGGATGAGACCCATCACACCGCCGGCCACGACGAAGACCTGGAGCGCGAAGCCGCCGGACAGGCCGACGGCGAGCAGCTTGCCGAACGGGTCGCGGGCGGCCAGGGCGGTACGGATGCCACGCTCGGCGATCAGACCGTAGACCAGCAGGAGCGCCATGATGCCCGCGAGCCCCAGCTCCTCGCCGAAGGTGGCGAGGATGAAGTCCGAGTTGGCGGCGAACCGGATCAGCTCCGAGTGGCCCTGGCCCCAGCCGGTGCCCAGGGTGCCGCCCGAGCCGAACGCCCACAGCGCCTGCTGCAGCTGGTCGGAGTGGACACCGGTGACGCCCGGGGTGCGGCTGAGCACGTACTCGTGCATCGGGTCCAGCCAGGCCTGCACACGCACCTTGATGTGCGGCTCGAAGCTCGCCACGCCGACGGCGCCGACCGCCGACATCAGCAGACCGAAGACGATCCAGCTGGTCCGCTCGGTGGCGACGTACAGCATGATCACGAACATGCCGAAGAACAGCAGCGACGTACCGAGGTCGGTCTCGAAGACCAGGATGAGGATCGAGATCGCCCAGACGACGAGGATTGGCCCGAGGTCACGGCCGCGCGGCAGGTACATCCCCATGAAACGGCGGCTCGCCAGCGCCAGTGCGTCCCGCTTCACCATCAGATAGCCGGCGAAGAACACCGCCAGCACGAGCTTGGCGAACTCACCGGGCTGGATGGTGAAACTGCCGACCGAGATCCAGATCTTGGCACCGTAGACGTCCGCGCCCAGACCCGGCACCAGCGGCAGCAGCAGCAGGATCAGCGCGCCCACCATCGAGATGTAGGTGTAGCGCTGCAGCGCCCGGTGGTCCTTGAGGAAGATCAGCACCACGACGAACAGCGCGATGCCCATCGCCGTGTACAGCAGCTGGTTGGTGGCCTTGCCGCCCGCGACATGGATCTGCTGGAGCAGCTTGGACTGGTCCAGCCGCCAGATGCACACCAGGCCGAGCCCGTTGAGCAGGGTGGCCAGCGGCAGCAGCAGCGGGTCGGCGTACGGCGCGAACTTCCGTACGACGAGGTGGGCGACACCGGCCAGCAGACCGAGGCCGAGGCCGTAGGCCAGCAGCCCGGCGGGCACCTTGCCGTCGATGGCCAGACCCACGTTGGCGTAGGCGAACACCGGGATGACCACGGCGAAGACCAGCAGGGCCAGCTCGGTGTTGCGGCGGCTCGGCGCGCCGATCGCGCCGATCGTGGACGTGTGATGCGTCGGCGGGTTAGTCGTACTGCTCATCGTGTGACAGGGCCTCTCGCGGCGGGGTTACTGCTTGCCGCACTGATCGACGACCTTCTGCTCATCCTCGGAGAGGCTCGGGCCGGGGTTGGGAGTGGCGGACGCGGTCGGCGGCTTCGAAGGGTTCTTCGAAGCCGACGTCGAACCGGATGGGTGCGGCGTCGGTGTCGCCTTGGACGCGAGGGAGGTACGGGTGGTTCCCGTGGTTCCCCCGGCCTGGCCCTGGCCCGTCCTCGCGTTCTTCTGCGACTCCGCGGCCGTGCGCTCCGCCTGCTTCCTGCACGCGGAGGCCTGCACCGACAGCGCCTCGATCTTCGTCTCGGCCTGCTGGAGACCGCCCGCCGCGATCGTGTTCTTGACCTGCTTCTGCTGGTACGGCGGCAGGTACTTGAGTTCGATCTCGGGGTGGTCCTTCTCCACCTTCGACAGCGACACCCAGGCCAGATCCTGGCTGATGCCGCGGTACAGCGCCACGTGCTCGTCCTTGGTGCCGACGTAGTACTGCGTCTGCGTCCAGCGGTAGCCGCCGTAGAGGCCGCCGCCGATCACGGCGAGCGCGAGGGCGCCGTACAGCGTCCCCTTCAGCCAGCCGCGCCGGCGCGGCTTGGTGAAGTCGCCGTCGGCGTAGTCGGCGAAGCCGCCCGACGGGACGTACCCGTCGGTGTCGCCGGAGCCGGGCGGACCGAACTCGCCGCCGCCGTGCCCCTGGCGGCCCAGGTGGGAGGCGCGGCCGGCCGGGGTCTGCATGATGCCGTTGTCGTGCAGATGGTGCTGGTTCTCGGCGACCGCGCCGACCACGACCGGCTGGTCGGACAGCTGCCCGGCGAGGGTGTCGCCGGTGTCCAGGTCCAGCACGTCCGCGATGATGACCGTGATGTTGTCGGGGCCGCCGCCGCGCAGCGCGAGCTGGATCAGCTCCTGCACGGTCTCCTGCGGGCCCTGGTAGCTGGCGAGGGTCTCCTCCATCGTCTGGTGGGAGACGACGCCGGAGAGCCCGTCGGAACAGATCAGGTAGCGGTCGCCGGCCCGGACCTCGCGGATCGACAGGTCGGGCTCGACGTGCTCGGCGCTGCCGAGGGCGCGCATCAGCAGCGAGCGCTGCGGATGCGTGGTCGCCTCCTCCTCGGTGATCCGGCCCTCGTCCACGAGCCGCTGCACCCAGGTGTGGTCCTGCGTGATCTGGGTCAGCACCCCGTCGCGCAGCAGATAGGCGCGGGAGTCGCCGACGTGCACCAGGCCGAGCCGCTGCCCGGTCCACAGGAGCGCGGTCAGCGTCGTCCCCATGCCCTCCAGCTGGGGGTCCTCCTCGACCATGGCGCGCAGCTGGTCGTTGGCGCGCTGCACGGCGACGCCGAGCGAGGTGAGGATGTCGGAGCCGGGCACGTCGTCGTCGAGCGAGACCAGGGTGGAGATGACCTCCGAGGAGGCGACCTCACCGGCCGCCTGGCCGCCCATGCCGTCGGCGATCGCGAGCAGCCGGGGCCCCGCGTAACCGGAGTCCTCGTTGCCCTCCCGGATCATGCCCTTGTGCGATCCGGCGGCAAAGCGCAGTGACAGACTCATGCCCACCTCGCCCGTCGGTTCCGGGTACAGCCGGTCGTGTCGAGCCACACTGCCCACCCTCCGGTCGGGAGCGCGCCGGCGGCCGGGTGGCGGCCTGCCGCTGCGTGCTCGCTCCGCTCGCGCTCACTCATGACGTAGCACTACTTCCGCAGCTCGATGACGGTCTTGCCGATGCGGATCGGCGCGCCCAGCGGGATCGGTGTGGGGCTCGTCAGCCGGGACCGGTCCAGATAGGTGCCGTTGGTGGAGCCGAGATCCTCGACGATCCACTGGCCGTCGCGGTCCGGGTAGATCCTGGCATGACGGCTGGAGGCGTAGTCGTCGTCCAGCACGATCGTGGAGTCGTGCGCCCGGCCCAGAGTGATCGTCTGGCCCTGCAGCGCGACCGTGGTGCCGGTCAGTGTGCCTTCCGTCACGACCAGCTTGGTGGGGGCGCCGCGCCCGCGCCTGCCGCCGCTCTGCTGGCCGCGCTGCGGCGGGGGCGGCGCGGCCTGCTGCCGGGGCGCCTGCTGCTGGCGCCCGGCCTCCCTACGCGATCCGCGCTGGGTGACGCGCGTACCGAACAGGTCGCTGCGGATGACCTGCACGGCCACGATCACGAACAGCCACAGAACGGCCAGGAAACCCAGCCGCATGACCGTGAGGGTCAGCTCTGACATTGCCCCCGCTTCACCCTTCGGCTTGCCTATAGATAACGGTGGTGCTGCCCACGACGATCCGCGAGCCGTCGCGGAGCGTAGCGCGGGTGGTGTGCTGCCCGTCCACCACGATGCCGTTGGTGGAGCCGAGATCCTGGATCGTCGAGGGCGTTCCGGTCCGGATCTCGCAGTGCCGGCGGGAGACGCCGGGATCGTCGATCCGCACGTCGGCGTCGGTGCTGCGACCCAGCACCAGCGTCGGGCGGGAGATCTGGTGACGGGTGCCGTTGATCTCGATCCAGTAGCGGGTGCGCCCGCCGCTCGCGGGAGCGGCCGCCGGCCGCTGTCCGGCGGGCTGCGGGTAGCCGTAACCGCCGGGGCGGGCACCGCCGGGCGGCGGCGACGACGGCATCGGGGGCGCGCTGGCCGGCATGGCCGGCTGCCCTCCGTGGCCACCGGCGCCCGGTGCCGCCTGCGGGGCCTGCGGGGCCGCCTGGCTGCTGGAGGAGGCGAGGGTGCGGCTGCGCACCCGGTACAGACCCGTGTCGAGGTCCTCGGCCTTCTCCAGATTGACCTTGATCGGTCCCATGAAGGTGTAGCGCTGCTGCTTGGCGTAGTCGCGCACCATCCCGGCCAGCTCATCGCCGAGCTGCCCGGAGTAGGGGCTGAGCCGCTCGTAGTCCGGCGCGCTCAGCTCCACGATGAAGTCGTTCGGTACGACGGTCCGGTCGCGGTTCCAGATCGTGGCGTTGTTGTCGCACTCACGCTGGAGCGCGCCCGCGATCTCCACGGGCTGGACCTCGGACTTGAAGACCTTGGCGAAGGTGCCGTTCACCAGGCCTTCGAGACGCTGCTCGAACTTCTTCAGGACTCCCATGGGGCACCTCCTCCGTCCCTGCCGTTTCCTTGCCGTGCTCTGTACTACTGCGCTCTGCTCACTGATCGTATCTACGCGCCCGGCGATCAGCCGGTTCCTGCCATGGATCGTAGAGGCGCGCGCAGACCAGTGTCCCGCACCCGGCTGTGGACCCGGCCCGCCTCCTGGGCGGACGGCGGGTACCGGTACGAGGTTGATACGTGAACCGGGTCTCGCTGATACGTGCGACGACGCGCGGGGCGCAAGGGGTCCGCACGGGGCGCGGACGGCGCGCGTACGGGGCGTGGACGGGACGCCGACGCGGGCAGGAACCGGTGGTCAGGGGCGTGGGCCGGGCCCGCGGGAAGGGATGTGAACCCGCCCCGTACGACGTGCTAATGTTCTGGGTGTCGGAAGGGGCCGACCCGAAAGGGAAGGAACCGGAAGACACACCCAATGCGCGGGTGGCGGAATAGGCAGACGCGCTGGATTCAGGTTCCAGTGCCCGCAAGGGCGTGGGGGTTCAACTCCCCCCTCGCGCACACAGAGGCCACG
The DNA here is from genome assembly GCF_055558375.1 of Streptomyces sp. NPDC025793. NCBI lineage: Bacteria > Bacillati > Actinomycetota > Actinomycetes > Kitasatosporales > Streptomycetaceae > Streptomyces > Streptomyces sp. NPDC025793. The sequence goes on from NZ_JBVHMR010000002.1 coordinate 289,565, forward strand.
GGCCCATCGTGAAAACGATGGGCCCGTAGTCGTATGTACGGCTGTTGTACGGCTGCCTGATTTTGTGTGCGTCGTGTGAGGAAGCTCTCTTCTCGGAGTGCTCCACGGCGCGCGCTCCACGGCGCGGTTGTCCACAGGGAGTTATCCACAGGGTCTGACGCGTGATGGCCACCGGCTGTACGGTCTGCACGAGTTGATGTTCGTGCGGAGGATCGTTCGGCGCCCAGTGCTCGCTCTGCGGTCCGGGCGTGATGTTCGGTGTTCGGGGGAGGCGGTCGCGTTGACCGGTGTGGAAGTGATGGCGGACGCGGGCACGGAGACGGACGGTCACGCGGGTGTGAGCGCGGAGGCGGAGACGGGCGGTCACGCGGTGGCGCGGGGGAGCCGTCGGCTGCCCCGGGTGCGCGGCTTCGCCGCATGGCCACGGCAGGGTTCGCCCAAGGACGAGGGCAAGGCACTGCGGACGAGCGTGCCGCGGGACGCACACCGCACCCTCGACCTGGACCCCGCCCGCCCCGACGCGGTCACCGCGGTCGTCGAGTCCAACGCCGGCCGCATCCCGGAGCTGACCCCGCTCCGCGTCGGACGCATGGCCGCCACCCCGTTCGCCTTCCTGCGCGGCTCGGCCGGACTCATGGCCCACGACCTCGCCCGCACACCGATGACCCGGATCGGCACGCAGATATGCGGCGACGCGCACGCGGCCAACTTCGGCCTGTACGGCGACCCCCGCGGCGACCTCGTCATCGACCTCAACGACTTCGACGAGACCGTGCACGGCCCCTGGGAGTGGGACCTGAAACGGCTCGCCGCCTCCCTCGTGCTCGCCGGACGCGAAGCCGGCGCCGACGAGGACACCTGCCGCTCCGCGGCACGCGACACGGTCGGCGCCTACCGGCGCACCATGCGCCTCCTCGCCAAACTGCCGGTGCTGGACGCCTGGAACGCCATCGCCGACGAGGAGTTGGTCTCCCACACCGACGCCCACGATCTGCTCGGCACCCTCCAGCGCGTCTCGCACAAGGCCCGGGCCAACACCAGCGGCCGGTTCGCCGCCAAGTCGACCCAGGTGGCCGAGGACGGCGGACGCCGCTTCATCGACGCCGCACCGGTACTGCGCCGGATCCCCGACGCCGAGGCCGCCGCGGTCGCCGCCTCCCTGGAGCACTACGTCCACACCCTCAGCGAGGACCGGCACCCGCTGCTCGCCCGGCACGCCGTGCACGACGTGGCCTTCCGGGTCGTCGGCACCGGCAGCGTCGGCACCCGGTCCTACGTCGTCCTGCTCCTCGACCACCGCGAACAGCCACTGGTGCTCCAGGTGAAGGAGGCCCGCCCGTCCGCCCTGGTCCCGCACCTCGCCACCGCCGGCTTCGAGACCCCACCGGCGGAGCACGAGGGACGCCGGGTGGTCCTCGGCCAGAAACACATGCAGGTGGTCAGCGACATCCTGCTCGGCTGGACGACCGTCGACGGCCGCCCCTTCCAGGTCCGCCAGTTCCGCAACCGCAAGGGCAGCGTCGACCCCGCCGCCCTCGCCCCCGACCAGATCGACGACTACGGCCGCATGACCGGCGCCCTCCTGGCCCGCGCCCACTCCCACAGCGCCGACCCGCGGCTGATCGCCGGCTACTGCGGCAAGAACACAGAACTGGACGAGGCGATCGCCGCGTTCGCCGTCACCTACGCCGACCGCACCGAGGCGGACCACGCGGCACTGGTGACAGCGGTCCGCGCGGGGCGGATCGCAGCCGAGTCGGGGGTGTGAACAGAGACGGTGTGACCGCGCCCCAAGGGACGCCCGGCTGTACGGATGTGCGGTGGCGGTCGTCGAGAGGCGTGGGGCGTGGGGCTGTGTGGGTGTGCGGTGGCCGCCGTCGACGGGCATACGGCTGTGTCGATATGCGGCAGCGCCCGCAAGGGGCGTGCGTCCGTGCCGGCTGAGGCTGCGCCGCGCGGGCGTGGGGTCCCCCACGAACCCGCAGCAGGCGCATGATCCTCAGCCCTAGGGCGGGATGCCGCATCCTCACCACCTACTCTGGTCGGATGACGACCCCGGAAGCCGAAGAGGCGCCCCGGCCCGAGGAACGGCTTGAGCGGGCCGTACGGGCCGCCGAGCAGGCGTTGATCGAGTACGAGATCGCCGTGGAGACCTTCCGCGTCGAGGTCGAGAACTTCTCCCGGCTGCACGAGCAGCGCCTCGGCCCCCTCTACGCCCGCATCGAGGAGCTGGACGCCGAGATCGCCGAGGCCAAGGCGGCCCGCACCGGCGACCCGGAGGACATCCGCCGCGCCGAGGAGGCTCGCGCCCGCGTCCTGCCGATCCCCGGCGTGGAGGAGCTGCTGCACGGCTGGATGGACGGCCACGGCCTGTTCCCTGAGGCCACCGCCATGCTCACCGACCAGGCCGTACGCCCCCCGGAGCGGGTGCGGCCCAGCGAGGAGGCCCGCAAGCTCTACCGCGAGCTGGCCCGCAAGGCACATCCCGACCTCGCCCAGGAGGAAGAGGAGCAGAAGCGGCGTGAGGAATTCCTCACCCGCGTCAACGCCGCGTACGCCCGCGGCGACGAGGCGCTGCTGCGGGAACTGGCCGAGGAGTGGGCGGCCGGCCCCGTGCCGCCCGAACGCCTGCCGAGCGCCGCCGAGGAGCTGTACGCCCGCCTCGACTGGCTCTCCCGGCGCAAGGAGCTGCTCACCCACGTCGCCCGTGAACTGGAGGAGAGTGCGATCGCCGGCATGCTGCGGCTGGCCCCGGACGACCCCGACGCCCTGCTTGAGGAGATCGCCGGCCGGCTGCGCGCGGACATCGCCCAACGGGAGAGCGAACTGGCCGCCCTGCTGGGCCAGGCCTGAGCCGCCACCGGACCGGAGCCGCCACCGGGCGCGGTCGTAGCCGCGCAGGTGCCCCGGTTGGCACCGGGGAGCTTCGGGTAGCGTCGGGGACATGAGTTTCGGAGCTGGTGTGCCCACGGTCGAGGTCGCGGACCTCAAGGACGGCGACTTCCTGCTGGACGTCCGCGAGGACGACGAGTGGCAGGCGGGCCACGCCGAGGGGGCGCTGCACATCCCCATGAGCGACTTCGTGGCCCGCTACGGCGAGCTGACCGAAGCCGCCCCGCAGGACGGCCGCGTCCACGTCATCTGCCGCTCCGGCGGCCGCTCGGCCCAGGTCACCATGTACCTGGTCCAGCAGGGCATCGACGCGGTCAACGTCGACGGCGGCATGCAGATCTGGCAGGCCGCAGGCCGCCCGGTGCTCACGGACGAGGGCAAGCCCGGCCAGGTCCTGTAGCTTTCCCCGCGGTCTCTGCCCGGGCTTCATCTCTGCCGGGACGACTCCTCCGCGGGCCACGCGACCGACCCGCGGGCGCTCGGCCTCTACACCCTTGGCCCCCACGTCGTCGGCCTATGTGAGCCCGGCCCGCCTGCGCTCGGCCCGTGTCCGCTCGGCCCGTGCAAGCTTTGGTTCGTGCCTGCTCGCCCCGTGCCCGCTCGGCCGACGTGAGCCGGGCCGGCGCGGTCAGCCCAGTGGATGGGCCGCCAGCAGATCCCCGAGCCGCTCCTCGTACGCCGCCGCCGGGCCGAGCGCCAGCTCCAGGTGCTTGGCCCAGGCGTGATAGCGGTGCAGCGGACAGTCGGTGTCGGCGCCGAACCCGCCGTGCAGATGCTGTGCCGTCTGCACCACCCGGCGCACGCCCTCGGCCGCCCAGATCTTCGCCACCGCGACGTCCCCGGCGGCGGGCAGCGCACCCGGAGCCCCCGAGGCGATCCGCCACGCGGCCTGCCAGAGGGTGGCCTCCATGGCGCGCAGATCGATGTACCGGTCCGCGGCCTGCACGGCCACCGCCTGGAACGTCGCGATCGGATACCCGAACTGCTCGCGCTGTCCGGTGTACTCGGCCGTCATCCTCAGCACCCGCTCGCCCAACCCGAGCGCCAGCGCACAGGTACCGGTGGCCAGCAGCGCGTGCAGCCATTCCCACGCCCCGTCCGCCTCGACGACCTCGTCCGCCTCGACCCGGACCGCCGTCAGCCGCACCTCGGCCAGCCGCTCCCCGCTGGTGGACACCTGCTCGGCGAGTACCACCCCGTCCCGCTCGCGCGGCACCAGCGCGAGCACGGTCCGCTCGGCCGCCGTCCCCTCGACGTGCGCCGGCACGACGACGAGGTCCGCGTCGTACGCCCACGGCACCGCCGTCTGCACCCCGTCCAGCACCCACGCCGCCCCGGCCCGCCGCGCGCCCACGGCCAGTTCGGCCGGATCGTGGCCGCTGCGGCCGTGCGCCGCGACGGTCAGCACCAGCTCACCCCGCCCCGCCCGCGTGAGCAGCCGCTCCGCCAACTCTGGCCCGCCATAGGTCTGTACGGCCGCTGCCGCCGCGCTGTGTTCCAACAGCGGTACCCGCGCCAGCACATGGGCGGACTCGCGCAGCACCAGGCACAGTGCGATCGCGTCCAGACCGGAGCCGCCGTGCGCCTCGTCGAGCAGCAGACTCAGCAGGTCCGCCTCGGCGAGCCGGGCCCACAGCTCCCGGTCGAAGCCCTCGGCCACGGCGCCGGTGGTGAGCGCCGGACTCGGTACCGCGTCCGGCGCGACGCCCGCGAACACTCCGCGCGCCGCCTCTGCCGCCGCCCGCTGCTCCTCGGTGAAGGTGAAGTCCACGGCCTGTCCCTCCGGCGGGTCCGGGTGATCTGACGGTGCGTCAAGATAGAACAGGTTCTAGGAGAAGGGAATGGGGGTGGAGGGGGGAGGGGTGGAGAGGCGTTGGTTCTCGGTGTGTTGGGGGCCCTCCCCCTCCCCCTCCCCCCCTCCCTCCCCACCCCCCGATTCGGCCCGGGCAGCCCTCAGCGGTCGAAGTCCAGCTCCACCTGCTCCGTCAGCGGATGCGACTGGCAGGCCAGCACATACCCGGCTCCCGTCTCCTCCGACTCCAGGGCGAAGTTGCGGTCCATGCGGACCTCGCCGGAGACCAGGAAGGCGCGGCAGGTACCGCACACTCCGCCCTTGCAGGCGTAGGGCGCGTCGGGCCGGTTGCGCAGGACCGTCTCCAGCAGCGTCTCGCCGTCGCGCACCGGCCAGGTGCCGCCGCGTCCGTCCAGCCGGGCGGTGACCGTGCTGTGCGCGGGGGACTGGGCGGAAGCGGCCGGGGGCGAGCCCGCGTCCACGTGGAAGATCTCCTGGTGGATCCGGGAGCGGTCCACGGACAGCTTGCGCAGCGCCTGCTCCGCGCCCTGCACCAGCCCGTACGGCCCGCACAGGAACCACCCCGCGACCTGCTCGACCGGCAGCAGCACGGGAAGCAGTGCGGTCAGCCGCTCCCGGTCGAGCCGGCCGGACGGCAGGCCCGCCTGCTGCTCCTCCCGGGAGAGCACGGTCACCAGCTGGAACCGCTCGGGATAGCGGTCCTTCAGGTCGGCGACCTCCTCCAGGAACATCGTCGAAGCGGCCGTACGGTCACCGCGTATCAGACAGAACCGGGCCTCCGGCTCGCGTGCCAGCAGTGTGGTGACGATGGACAGCACCGGGGTGATGCCGCTGCCGCCGACGATCGCCGCGTACAGTCCCGGCGCCGGGTCCAGGGTGAAGCGGCCGGCCGGGGTCATCACGTCCAGCTCGTCGCCGGCGTTGATCTCCTTCAGCGCGTAGGCGGAGAAGGCGCCGCCCTCCACGAGCCGTACGCCGACCCGCAGCGTGTCCGGGCCCGGGCCGGCCGGGTCGGGGGCGGGGGAGCAGATGGAGTAGGTGCGCCGGATCTCCGTGCCGTCGACTCTGCGGCGCAGCGCCAGGTGCTGGCCGGGTGCGTGCCGGAACTCCGCGCGCAGGGCGGGCGGGACGGTGAGGGTGAGGGCGACGGCGTCGTCGGTGATCCGGTCGACCGCGGCCACCTGGAGCGGGTGGAAGCGCGCCATCACAACTCCTTGAAGTGGTCGAACGGTTCACGGCATGCCAGGCAGCGGCGCAGCGCCTTGCAGGCCGTGGAGGAGAACCTGCTCAGCATCTCCGTGTCGGCCGAGCCGCAGTGCGGGCAGCGGACGGGGTCCGGGTCGGCCGCGGCGTGCGTCGCGCTCGTGCGGGTCGGGCCGAGGGGCAGGGGCACCGGGCCGGAGCCGTCGCGTACGCGGGGAGGAGCTATGCCGAACTCCCGGAGTTTGCGGCGGCCCTCAGGGGTGATGTCGTCGGTGGACCAGGCGGGTGCGAGGACCGTGCGGACGGTGACCTCGCGCATGCCGTGGGCGCGCAGGACCCGTTCGATGTCGAGGGACATCGCCTCGATGGCGGGGCAGCCGGTGTAGGTGGGGGTCAGGTCGACGTCGACCGTGTCGGTGCCCTGGACGTGCACCGCGCGCAGGACGCCCAGTTCCCGCAGGGTGAGCACGGGAAGTTCGGGGTCGGGCACCGCGCCGGCCAGCTCCAGCAGTTCCGCCTCCAGGGCGGTGGCGGTCACCATGTCGCCCCCGGGTGGCTGCGGTGCAGGTGTTGCATCTCGGCGAGCATCCGGCCGAACAGCTCGGTGTGCAGGCCCTGCCGGCCGGCGCCCGCCGACCAGGCGCCGGAGCGCGGTCCCTCGGGGACGGACAGGGTGGCACGGCGGAGGACGTCCTCGACGGACTCCCGCCAGTGCTCGTCCAGGCGGGTCCAGTCTGCGTCGAGGCCCTCCACCGGCTGGAACATCTCCCCGGTGAACTTCCACAGCGCCTCGCAGGCGTCGTGCATCCGCCTGTGGCTCTCCTCGGTGCCGTCGCCGAGGCGCAGGGTCCACTGCTCGGCGTGGTCGCGGTGGTAGGCGACCTCCTTCACCGCCTTCGCGGCCAGGGGGGCGAAGGGGCCGTCGGCTGCGGCCAGTTCGGCGTAGAGCAGATGCTGGTAGGTGGAGAAGTACAGCTGGCGGGCGATGGTGTGGGCGAAGTCGCCGCCCGGCTGCTCCACCAGCTGGAGGTTACGGAAGGAGCGTTCCTCGCGCAGGTAGGCCAGTTCGTCCTCGTCGCCGGCCAGCGAGAGCAGCACCCGGGCCTGGCCGAGCAGGTCCAGGGCGATGTTGGCGAGGGCGACCTCCTCCTCCAGGGCGGGGGCGTGGCCGGCCCACTCCCCCAGGCGGTGGGAGAGCACCAGGGCGTCGTCGCCGAGGGCGAGCGCGGCGGTCACGGGGACGGTGGCGGGGCCGGTGGCGGTCACAGGTGCTTCACCCCGTCCGGGATGTCGTAGAAGGTCGGGTGGCGGTAGGGCTTGTCGGCGGCCGGCTCGAAGAACGGGTCCTTCTCGTCCGGGGAGGAGGCGGTGATCGCGGCGGCCGGGACGACCCAGATCGAGACTCCTTCACCGCGCCGGGTGTACAGGTCGCGGGCGTTGCGCAGGGCCAGCTCGGCGTCGGGCGCGTGCAGGCTGCCGGCGTGGGTGTGGGAGAGGCCGCGCCGGGAGCGCACGAAGACCTCCCACAGGGGCCAGTCGGTGGTGCTCATGCTCGCTCCGCTTCTGTCTCGTGAGCCGTCTCTCGAGCCGTCTCGTGACCTGTCCGGTGTCCGGCCGTCTGGGGTCCGGTGGTTCGGGTGCTGTCGGTGTGGCCGGTGTGGCCGGTGTGCTTGGCGGCGTAGGCCGCGGCTGCTTCCCTGACCCACGCTCCCTCGTCGTGGGCGCGGCGGCGCTGGGTGATGCGCTGTTCGTTGCAGGGGCCGTTGCCCTTGAGGACCTCCCAGAACTCCGTCCAGTCGATCGGGCCGAAGTCGTAGTGCCCCCGCTCCTCGTTCCAGCGCAGGTCCGGGTCGGGGAGGGTGAGGTCCAGGGACTCGGCCTGGGGGACGCAGATGTCGACGAAGCGCTGGCGCAGCTCGTCGTTGGAGTGGCGCTTGATCTTCCATTCCATCGACTGAGCGGAGTGCTGCGAGGCGTCGTCGGGCGGGCCGAACATCATGAGTGAGGGCCACCACCAGCGGTTCACCGCGTCCTGGGCCATCGTGTGCTGCTCCGGGGTGCCCTTGCTGAGGGCCAGCAGCAGTTCGTAGCCCTGGCGCTGGTGGAAGGACTCCTCCTTGCAGATCCGCACCATGGCGCGGGCGTAGGGGCCGTAGGAGCAGCGGCACAGCGGGACCTGGTTGGTGATCGCGGCGCCGTCCACCAGCCAGCCGATCGCGCCGACGTCGGCCCAGGTCAGGGTCGGGTAGTTGAAGATCGAGGAGTACTTCTGGCGGCCGCTGTGGAGTTTGTCGAGCAGTTCTTCGCGGCTGGTGCCGAGGGTTTCGGCCGCGCTGTACAGGTAGAGCCCGTGGCCGGCCTCGTCCTGGACCTTGGCCATGAGGATCGCCTTGCGGCGCAGGCTGGGGGCGCGGGTGATCCAGTTCGCCTCCGGCTGCATGCCGATGATCTCGGAGTGCGCGTGCTGGGCGATCTGCCGGACCAGGGTCGCGCGGTAGGCGTCGGGCATCCAGTCGCGTGGTTCGACGCGCTCGTCGGCGGCCACGGCCGCGTCGAAAGCGCGCTGGTAGGCCGTCGTGTCGACGGTGTCCGGCGTGCCGTCCGGCTCCGTGCGGGCCGTGCGCTGCGCGGCTGGTGTGGCCATTGCGGTCCCCCTGACCTCGGGTTCTGCGGCGGAGACTGTCCCGACCGATCGTTCGGTCCGTGTGATGTCAATGGTGTGCCGGGGCGCTGTGGAGTGTCAACCGCTGTGGAAAACTCCGGTGGGCGGCCTGTGGACAACCGGAGCGGAGGCGGGTACGGCCGGGGTCCGGTGCTGTACGGCGTGGCGAGGACCACGGGGCCGGGCCCGTACCCGGGGCTGCGCTCGGCGGCCGGGTCTGAGTACCGTTCCGTGCGGACGTCGCACCGTGGTGTGCGGGAACCGTGGGGCACCCGGGACGGGCGCCGCACACCTGAGCCGACCGCGGGGCCGGCCGACTGAACCGAGATGACCGAGCCGAGACGGGGGACGGGACGGAATGGACGCGTACGACGAGGACCCGGGGGCCGAGCCAGGCCCCGACGGGTCGACCGGGGCGCGTCTCCCGGCCGAACCTCCGGCCGGCACCGGCACCTGCATCGACACCGCGGCCGTAGATGCCAGAGGGACTGGCCCCGGCGGCAGTGAGCCGGGACGTGGCGCCTCGGGATCCGGCGACTCCAGCCCCGATGACGCGGGCCACAGCGACGCAGGACGTGGCGAGACGGGCCGGGCGGCTGGTCCTGGCTGGGCGGCCCGGCCTGGTCGGGCAGACGGGCCGGGCCCGTCGAGCGGGTCCGGCCGGGCGGAGGAGGCGGGCCCGGTGGCCGAGCCGGGAGCCGAGACCGAGGAGGCCGAGGCGGGGCCGGCCGCTGGGGTCGGCGTTGCCGCCGTGCCGCCCGCCGCGCCCGGTACCGGTGTGGCCGCTCTCTCCCCCCGCTACCAGATCGCCGCGGCACTCGCCCTCGCCGCGGTCGCCGTGGCCGCCGGTGTGCATGTGCTGATGGTGTTCCTCAGCCTCGCCCCCGCGAACACCGTGACGAAGCAGCACGGCAAGGCCGTCGAGGAGTGGGTGTACCCCGAGTTCGAGCAGAACTGGAAGCTGTTCGCCCCGAACCCGTTGCAGCAGAACATCGCCGTCCAGGTGCGTGCCGAGGTGCGGACGAAGGGCGGTGAGCTGCGGACCACCGGGTGGACCGATCTGTCCGCCGAGGACGGCGCTGCCATCGACGGCAACCTGGCGCCCAGCCACACCGAGCAGAACGAGCTGCGCCGGGCGTGGGACTTCTTCACGGCCACGCACGGCACCGACAACCGGCCCGTCGGCATGCGCGGCTCCCTCTCCGAGGAGTACCTGCGCCGGATCGTGGTGATGCGCCTGTACCGGAACGAGCCGCCCGACCGGCTGGGCGTCATCCAGCAGGTGCAGATCCGTTCCCGCACCACCAATGTGCAGCCGCCGAAGTGGAGCCCCGAGCGCGTGTCCGACCAGCCCGTCTACCGTCTGCTGCCCTGGTGGACCGTGACCGCAGACGAGGCCGCCGGGGGTGTGCGGTGAACGGTTCTTCCTCCCTGACCCGTCTCTCCCTGACCCTTTCGCGCGGGATCGCCCGGGTGACCGGGGCGGCGCTCGGGCCGTACCAGAGCGCCGTGATCCGGATAGGGTTCGCGGGGACCTGGCTGCTGTTCCTGCTGCGGGAGTTCCCGCACCGCCAGGAGCTGTACGGCCCGGCCGGACCGTGGAGCTGGAGCCTCGCCAAGGAGCTGACGGCCGACAACCGCGCCTTCACCGCCCTGATGTGGACCGATGGGCAGCTCTGGTTCGAGTGCTTCTACGTGCTGGCGGTCCTCGCGAGCGTCGCGCTGCTGCTCGGCTGGCGCACCCGGACGGCGTCCGTGCTGTTCATGGTGGGCGTGCTGTCGCTCCAGAACCGCAGTGTCTTCGTCGGCGACGGCGGGGACAACGTCCTGCACCTGATGTCGATCTACCTGGTGTTCACGCGCTGCGGACAGGTGTGGTCGCTGGACGCGCGGCGGGCGGAGCGCGCCGAGGCGGCACGCGCGCGTGGGGAGCGGCTTCCCGCCGACCGGCTGGGGCCGGCCCTGTGGGCCGTGCTCGGCCTGGCGCTCGTCCTCGTGACGGTCACCGGCCGGTTCGACAACGGCTGGCTGATCCCCGCCCTGCTGTGGACGGTCCTGGCAGGGCTCGGCCTGTGGTGGGCCGTCGGTCGCTGGGCGACGGCCCGGGACCCGAAGATCCTGCTGGACGTCGTCGCCAACATCCTGCACAACGGCGCTCTTGCCGTGATCATGGCGGAGGCGTGCCTGATCTACGCGACGGCCGGCTGGTACAAGATCCAGGGCTCGCGCTGGCAGGACGGCACCGCCGTCTACTACCCGCTCCACCTGGACTACTTCTCGCCCTGGCCGGGCCTCGCCAACCTGATGTCCTCCAGCGGCACGATCATGATGATCGCCGCCTACGGGACGGTCATGGTGCAGGTCGCCTTCCCGTTCACCCTGTTCAACCGGCGGGTCAAGAACGTCCTGCTGGTCGCGATGATGGTCGAGCACGCGGTGATCGCGGTCGTCCTCGGCCTGCCGTTCTTCTCGCTGGCGATGATCACCGCCGACGCGGTCTTCCTGCCGACGTCCTTCCTGCGCCGGCTGGGCGCACTGGTGGCACGCGTGCGTGCGCGGATCGCCGGGCGCGGGGAGCGTACGGTGCCCGCACCGCGCTCTTCGCCGGGGCAGGAGCAGCCGGAGGGGGCGGAGCAGGACGCTCCGGGCGCGGTGGGCGCCGCGTAGGGTTCACGGCATGACCGACCCGCTGACCCGCTGGCGCGCGCACGCCGGCAGCGCCGTGCTGCTCGACGGCTTCCACGCCCTGAAGCACGCGGTGCGCTTCGGGGCGGAGGTGCCGGTGGCGGTCACCACCGACCGGGCGGCCGCGCTCGCCCTGGCCGAGGAACTGGCCGGGGACGTGCGGGCCGCGCTGGACGCCCTGCTCACCGAGGTGCCGGCGCCGACGTACGCCTCGCTCGTGCCGCGGCCCCACCCGACCGGGGTGGCCGCGCTGGCCGTACGGCCGTCCCGTGAGGCCAATCTGCGGGCGCTCGCCCGCACCCCGCGCACCGCGCCGGTCGTGGTCCTGGACAACCCGAGGAACCTGGGCAACGCCGGGGCCGTGATCCGGCTCGCCGCCGGTTTCGGGGCGACCGGGGTGGTCACCACGGGCACGCTCGACCCGTGGCACCCCACCGTCGTGCGCGGCGGCGCAGGGCTGCACTTCGCGACCGCCGTGGAGCGCCTCGGGGTCGAGGAGCTGCCCGCCGGGCCGCTGTTCGCCCTCGACCCCGAGGGCGAGGACATCCGGGGCACCACGCTGCCCGACGACGCCGTGCTGGCGTTCGGCTCGGAGCGCAGCGGGCTGTCGGCCGAGCTGCGCGCGCGTGCCGACCACCTGCTGGCGCTGCCGATGCGCCCCCAGGTCTCCAGCTACAACCTGGCCACCAGCGTGGCGATGACGCTGTACCACTGGAGCGTCACCGGGGGCGCGCCCTCGGCTTCTCAGGCCGCTGTCCGGGCCCCTTCCTAGGCCTCCCGGCGCACCTCGACGACCCGGAACCGGTTCGCCACGAACGCTCCGTCGCACAGCGCGGCGTTGGCCGCCGGGTTGCCGCCCGAGCCGTGGAAGTCGGAGAAGGCGGCCGTCTGGTTCACGTAGACCCCGCCGGTCAGGTTGAGCGACAGCTGGGCCGCCTCCTCCAGGCAGACCTCCTCGACGGCCCGCTCGGCCTCGGAGTCGGTGGTGTAGGCGCCGACGGTCATCGCGCCCTTCTCACGGACCGTGCGGCGCAGCAGCTCCACCGCGTCGGCCGTCGAGTCGACCGCGACGGCGAAGGAGACGGGGCCGAAGCACTCGCTCATGTAGGCGGCCTGGTCGTCCGCCCCCTCCCAGTACTTCCGCGCGCCGTCCAGCTTGACGATGACAGGGGTGCGCACGACCGCGTCCGGGAAGTCCGGGTGGGTGATCTCCCGGGAGGCGAGGACGACTTCGCCGAGGCCGGCCGCGGCTTCCAGGCGGGCCTTGACGTCCGGGTTGACGATCGCGCCGAGCAGGGCGTTCGCGCGCGCGTCGTCGCCGAGGAGGCCGTCGACCGCGCGGGCGAGGTCCGCGGTGACCTCGTCGAAGGTCTTGGAGCCCTGGTCGGTTCGGATGCCGTCCCGGGGAACGAGCAGGTTCTGCGGGGTGGTGCACATCTGGCCGCTGTACAGGGACAGCGAGAACGCCAGGTTGGACAGCATGCCCTTGTAGTCGTCCGTGGAGTGCACCAGCACCGTGTTGACGCCGGCCTTCTCCGTGTAGACCTGCGCCTGGCGGGCGTTGGCCTCCAGCCAGTCGCCGAAGGCCGTCGACCCGGTGTAGTCGATGATCCGGATCTCGGGGCGGGTGGCCAAGGGCTTGGCGATGCCCTCGCCGGGGCGCTCGGCGGCCAGCGCCACCAGGTTCGGGTCGAAGCCGGCCTCGGTGAGGACCTGGCGCGCGACCTGCACGGTCAGCGCGAGCGGCAGCACCGCGCGCGGGTGGGGCTTGACCAGGACCGCGTTGCCGGTGGCGAGGGAGGCGAACAGGCCCGGGTAGCCGTTCCAGGTCGGGAAGGTGTTGCAGCCGATGAGCAGGGCGATGCCGCGCGGGACCGGGGTGAACTGCTTGGTGAGGGTCAGCGGGTCGCGCTTGCCCTGGGGCTTGGTCCACTCGGCCGTCTCCGGCGTGCGGACCTGCTCCGCGTAGGCGTACGCCACCGCCTCCAGGCCGCGGTCCTGGGCGTGCGGGCCGCCCGCCTGGAACGCCATCATGAAGGCCTGGCCGCTGGTGTGCATGACGGCGTGCGCGAACTCGTGGGTCCGGTCACTGATGCGCTTGAGGATCTCCAGGCAGACCACCGCGCGCGTCTCCGCGCCCGCGTCCCGCCAGGCGCGCTGCCCGGCCTTCATCGCGGGCAGCAGCACGTCCACGTCCGCGTGCGGGTACTCCACGCCCAGCTCGATGCCGTAGGGGGACACCTCGCCGCCCGTCCAGTCGTCCGTGCCGGGCTGGCCGAGGTCCAGGCGGGTGTTCAGCACGGCGTCGAAGGCGGCCTTGCCCGCCTCCGCGTCCAGGCTGCCGTTCGCGCCGTAGGCCTTGGGGTGCTCGGGGTGCGGGGACCAGTACGCGCGCGTACGGATCGCTTCCAGCGCCTGGTCCAGGGTGGGCCGGTGCTTCGCGATCAGCTCGGGCGCGGTCAGTTCGGCGGCCATGCGGGACCAACTCCTCGTCTGGGGAACTCTCCGTCGAGTTCACGGCCTGGCAGAAAGAGCAGCGGGATGGGATCGTCAGAGCTAGAGTAACCGAACGATCGGTCGGGACAAGGGGGACCGCCGCATCTGTGGAAAACCCCGTGCGGGAGGATCGCGCACATGACAGCACTCGACCTCAGCAGCCCCGTGGCCGTCGTCGGCACCGGCACCATGGGCCAGGGCATCGCCCAGGTCGCGTTGGTCGCCGGCCACCCCGTGCGGCTGTACGACGCCGTCGCCGGACGGGCCCGGGACGCGGCCGAAGCGATCGGCGCCCGGCTCGACCGGCTCGTGGAGAAGGGCAGGCTCGGCGCCGCCGACCGGGACGCGGCCCGCGGCCGGCTGAAGCCGGTGGACGACCTCGCCGGGCTGGCCGACTGCGGACTGGTCGTCGAGGCCGTCCTGGAGCGGCTGGACGTCAAACAGCAGCTCTTCGGCGAGCTGGAGGACATCGTCGCCGAGGACTGCCTGCTCGCCACCAACACCTCCTCGCTGTCGGTGACGGCGATCGGCGGCGCCCTGTGCCATCCCGGCCGCTTCGTGGGCCTGCACTTCTTCAACCCGGCCCCGCTGCTGCCCCTGGTCGAGGTCGTCTCCGGGTTCGCCACCGACGTCACGTCGGCCACGCGCGCGTACGAGACCGCCCGCGCCTGGGGCAAGACCCCGGTGGCCTGCGCGGACACCCCGGGCTTCATCGTCAACCGGATCGCCCGGCCGTTCTACGCCGAGGCGTTCGCCGTCTACGAGGCCCAGGCGGCCGACCCGGCCACCATCGACGCGGTGCTGCGCGGCTCCGGCGGCTTCAAGATGGGCGCCTTCGAGCTGACCGACCTGATCGGGCAGGACGTCAACGAGTCAGTGACGCACTCGGTCTGGCAGGCCTTCTTCCAGGACGTGCGCTTCACGCCCTCCCTGGCGCAGCGCCGGCTGGTGGAGTCCGGACGCCTGGGCCGCAAGAGCGGGCACGGCTGGTACGACTACGCCGAGGACGCCGAGCCGGCCGAGCCGCACACCGCCGACGAGGAGCGGCCGCCCGCGTACGTCATCGCCGAGGGCGACCTCGGCCCCGCCGCGGGTCTGCTCGCGCTCATCCGCGAGGCGGGCATCCAGGTCCGCGAGGAGGACGAGGACAACGGCACCCGCCTGGTGCTGCCCGGCGGCGGACAGCTGGTCCTCGCCGACGGGCAGACCTCCGTGGAGTTCCGGGACGTCGTCTACTTCGACCTCGCCCTCGACTACCGCACGGCCACCCGCATCGCCCTGTCCGCCGTCCACGACACCTCGCCGCAGACCCTCGCCGAGGCCACCGGCCTGTTCCAGGCGCTCGGCAAGGACGTCAGCGTCATCGGCGACGTCCCCGGCATGATCGTCGCGCGCACGGTCGCCCGGATCATCGACCTCGCCCATGACGCGGTCGCCAAGGGCGTGGCCACCGAGGAGGACATCGACACGGCCATGCGCCTCGGGGTCAACTACCCGCTCGGCCCGTTCGCGTGGGACCGCAAGCTCGGCCGCGACTTCGCCATCGACGTCCTGGACGAGATGCACGAGCGCGACCCGTCCGGACGCTACGCGCCCTCGCTCGCGCTCTACCGCCACGCATACGCCGTCGACAAGCGGGAGGGCGCCTCGTGACCACGGCCAGACGCGACACGTACACCCCGGAGACGCTCCTGTCCGTCGCCGTGCAGGTCTTCAACGAGCGCGGCTACGACGGCACCTCCATGGAGCACCTGTCCAAGGCGGCCGGCATCTCCAAGTCGTCGATATACCACCACGTCAGCGGCAAGGAGGAACTGCTGAGCCGGGCCGTCAGCCGGGCCCTGGACGGACTGTTCGCCATCCTCGACGAGGAGCACGCGCGCGTGGGGAGGCCCGTCGAGCGTCTGGAGCACGTCGTGCGCCGCATGGTCGAGGTGCTCATCGGCGAGCTGCCGTACGTGACGCTGCTGCTGCGCGTGCGCGGCAACACCGAGACCGAGCGGTGGGCGCTGGAGCGGCGGCGCGACTTCGACCACCAGGTCGCCGAGCTGCTGAAGGCCGCGGCCGCCGACGGTGACGTCCGCGGCGACGTGGAGGTCCGGCTGGCCACCCGGCTGGTCTTCGGCATGATCAACTCGATCGTGGAGTGGTACCGGCCGGACCCGCGCGGCGCCGGCGAGCGCGAGGTGGCCGACGCTGTCGCCCGGCTCGTCTTCTCGGGCCTGCGCAGCGCCTGAGAGCCGGCCGGGCCGCTACTCCTCCGGCTCCAGGTCCTCCTCCTCGAACACCAGCAGCGTGCGCGTGCTGAGCACCTCGGGGATCGCCTGGAGCCGGGTGAGGACCAGCTCGCGCAGCGCCCGGTTGTCGGGCGTGTGCACCAGCAGCAGGACGTCGAAGTCGCCGCCCACCAGAGCGATGTGCGAGGCGCCGGGCAGTTGTCTGAGCTGCTCGCGGACCGTGCGCCAGCTGTTCTGGACGATCTTCAGGGTCACGTACGCCGAGGTGCCGTGCCCCGCCCGCTCGTGGTCCACGCGCGCGCCGAACCCGCGGATCACCCCGTCCTCGACGAGCCGGTTGATCCGCGCGTACGCGTTGGCGCGCGAGACGTGGACGCGTTCGGCGACCGCACGTATCGAGGCGCGGCCGTCACCCTGGAGGATTTTCAGGATGTCCTGATCGATGGCGTCCAGCGGTCGCGGGGGCGGCAGCGGGATGCCGTCCTGCGGTCCCTCGGCCAATTGTTCAGCTGCCATGTCCCCCCGCTCCCTCGCCGTGGACGTCCTGCGTTCATTCCAGGCTGTGGAGAACCGTTTGTCCACAGCCTGAAGGTGCCTGTAGCCAAAATGTGCCGACGACCGAACAATCGGTAGGTGGGACGGGTCACCGTCGACCCGCCTCCCGTAGCCGCTCCCACGAGGAGGTGCCGTCATGACGGTCATGGAGCAGCGAGGCCGGTACCGGCCATCGCCGCCGCCCGCCTGGCAGCCCCGTATGGACCCCGCGCCGCTGCTGCCCGACGCCGAGCCCTACCGCGTCCTCGGCACCCGGTCGGCCGCCAAGGCCGACCCCGACCTGCTGCGCCGGCTCTACGCCCAGCTGGTCCGCGGCCGCCGCTACAACACCCAGGCCACCGCACTCACCAAGCAGGGCCGACTCGCCGTCTACCCCTCCAGCACCGGTCAGGAGGCCTGCCAGGTCGCCGCCGCGCTGGCCCTCCAGGAACGCGACTGGCTCTTCCCCAGCTACCGCGACACGCTCGCCGTCGTCGCGCGGGGCGTGGACCCCGTCGAGGCGCTCACGTTGCTGCGCGGTGACTGGCACTCCGGCTACGACCCCCACGCCCACCGCGTGGCCCCCCTGTCCACCCCGCTGGCCACCCAGCTGCCGCACGCCGTCGGCCTCGCGCACGCCGCCCGCCTCAAGGGTGACGACGTCGTCGCGCTCGCCCTGGTCGGCGACGGCGGCACCAGCGAGGGCGATTTCCACGAGGCGCTGAACTTCGCCGCCGTCTGGCAGGCACCGGTCGTCTTCCTCGTGCAGAACAACGGCTTCGCCATCTCCGTCCCGCTCGCCAAGCAGACCGCCGCGCCCTCCCTGGCCCACAAGGCCGTCGGGTACGGCATGCCGGGCCGGCTGGTCGACGGCAACGACGCGGCGGCCGTCCACGAGGTCCTCAGCGACGCCGTGCAGCACGCGCGTGCGGGCGGTGGACCCACCCTGGTGGAGGCGGTGACGTACCGCATCGACGCCCACACCAACGCCGACGACGCCAGCCGCTACCGCGGCGACACCGAGGTCGAGGCCTGGCGCGCGCACGACCCGATCGAGCTGCTGGAGGCGGAGCTGACCGCGCGGGGGCTGATCGACGAGGCCGGCAAGGAGGCCGCCCGGCAGGACGCCGAGGAGATGGCCGCCGCCCTGCGCGCCCGCATGAACCGCGATCCCGAACCGGACCCCATGGCCCTCTTCGACCACGTCTACGCCGAGACCACAGCCCAACTGCGGGAACAGCGCGCCCTGTTGCAGGCCGAGCTGGACGCCGAGCAGCAGCACGGCGAGCCGGAAGGCGGCGCCCGATGACCACCGTCGCCGTCAAGCCCGCCACCATGGCGCAGGCCCTCACGCGCGCGCTGCGCGACGCGATGGCCGCCGACCCCACCGTGCACGTCATGGGCGAGGACGTCGGCGCGCTCGGCGGGGTCTTCCGGGTCACCGACGGCCTCGCCAAGGAGTTCGGCGAGGACCGCTGCACCGACACCCCGCTGGCCGAGGCCGGCATCCTCGGCACCGCCGTCGGCATGGCCATGTACGGCCTGCGCCCGGTGGTGGAGATGCAGTTCGACGCCTTCGCCTACCCGGCGTTCGAGCAGTTGATCAGCCATGTGTCCCGGATGCGCAACCGCACGCGCGGCCGGATGCCCCTGCCGATCACCGTCCGCGTCCCCTACGGCGGCGGCATCGGCGGCGTCGAGCACCACAGTGACTCCTCCGAGGCCTACTACATGGCCACCCCGGGCCTGCACGTCGTCACGCCCGCGACCGTCGCCGACGCCTACGGGCTGCTGCGCCGGGCGATCGCCTCGGACGACCCGGTGGTCTTCCTGGAGCCCAAGCGGCTGTACTGGTCGAAGGACTCCTGGAACCCCGAGCACCCGACCGACGTGGAGCCCATCGGCCGCGCGGTGGTGCGCCGGCCGGGCCGCAGCGCCACCCTCGTCACCTACGGCCCCTCCCTGCCGGTCTGCCTGGAGGCCGCGGAGGCGGCCCGGGCCGAGGGCTGGGACCTGGAAGTGGTCGACCTGCGCTCGCTGGTGCCGTTCGACGACGAGACGGTCTGCGCGGCCGTCCGGCGCACCGGACGCGTGGTCGTCGTCCACGAGTCCACCGGGTTCGGCGGACCGGGCGGCGAGATCGCGGCCCGGATCACCGAGCGCTGCTTCCACCACCTGGAGGCGCCCGTGCTGCGCGTGGCCGGCTTCGACATCCCCTACCCGCCGCCCATGCTGGAGCGGCACCACCTGCCCGGCGTCGACCGCATCCTGGACGCCGTGGCCCGGCTGCAGTGGGAGGCCGAGGGCTGATGGCACAGGTGCTGGAGTTCAAGCTCCCCGACCTCGGCGAAGGACTCACCGAGGCGGAGATCGTCCGCTGGCTGGTCCAGGTCGGTGACGTCGTCGCCGTCGACCAGCCGGTCGTCGAGGTCGAGACGGCCAAGGCCATGGTGGAGGTGCCCTGCCCCTACGGCGGCGTGGTCACCGCCCGCTTCGGCGAGGAGGGCACCGAACTGCCCGTCGGCGCCCCGCTGCTGACGGTTGCGGTCGGCGAAGCGGCGCCGCACACCGAGCCCGAGGGATCCGGCAACGTCCTGGTCGGATACGGCACGTCGGAAGCACCCGCGCGACGCCGGAGGCTGCGGCCGGCGCCGATGGCGGCCGACGGCGCGAGCGCGAGGACCGCCGGAAGCGGCACACCCGTCCCGGACGCGGCGGCGGGACGGAACGGGACCCCGGCCTCCCTCGCCGCTGCCGCCGTGCCCGTGACCGCACTGCACGCCGAGGGCCCCGTGCCCGTGATCTCCCCGCTGGTGCGCAGGCTCGCCCGTGAGGGCGGCGTGGACCTGCGGCAGCTGGCGGGCTCCGGCCCGGACGGACTGATCCTGCGCGTGGACGTCGAGGGCGCCCTGCGGACCAGGACGGCCCAGGGCAGCGGCTGGGCCGAGGCGCCGGCCCCGGCGACACCCGCCGTCCCGGCCGCGCCCGCCCCCGCCTCCCCGGCCCCGCGCGCCGCAGAGGTCCGCGTCCCCCTCAAGGGGGTCCGCGGAGCCGTCGCCGACAAGCTCTCCCGCAGCCGCCGGGAGATCCCGGACGCCACCTGCTGGGTGGACGCGGACGCGACCGAGCTCATGCGCGCGCGTGCCGCGATGAACGCCGCCGGAAGCCCGAAGATCTCCGTGCTCGCGCTCCTCGCCCGGATCTGCACCGCCGCCCTCGCCCGCTTCCCCGAGCTGAACTCCTTCGTCGACACGGACGCCCGCGAGATCGTCCGGCTCGACCACGTCCACCTCGGGTTCGCCGCGCAGACCGACCGCGGGCTGGTCGTGCCGGTCGTCCGGGACGCCCACGCGCGCGACGCCGAAGCGCTGAGCGCCGAGTTCGCCCGGCTCACCGAGGCCGCCCGCACCGGCACCCTGACGCCCGGGGAACTCACGGGCGGGACCTTCACGTTGAACAACTACGGGGTCTTCGGCGTCGACGGCTCCACCCCGATCATCAACCACCCCGAGGCGGCCATGCTCGGCGTCGGCCGCATCGTCCCCAAACCCTGGGTGCACGAGGGCGAGCTGGCGGTCCGCCAGGTCGTCCAGCTCTCGCTCACCTTCGACCACCGGGTGTGCGACGGCGGCACGGCGGGCGGCTTCCTGCGGTACGTCGCGGACTGCGTGGAACAGCCGGCGGTGCTCCTGCGCACCCTGTGACACCCGCGGGGCCCGGCACAAGGTCCCCGCGGACGGCGCACACGAGCAGGCCCGGGCGGGACATACTCGGGGGATGAGCCACAACGTCCCCGCCGCGCCCGGGACGCCCGCGCCGTACGACGCCGTCGTGCTGGCCGGCGGCGCCGCCCGGCGGCTCGGCGGGGCCGACAAACCCGGGCTGCGGGTCGGCGGCCGGGCGCTGCTCGACCGGGTGCTCACCGCCTGCGCGGGTGCCCGTACGACGGTCGTCGTGGCCGCCCGGCGGCCCACGGTGCGGCCGGTGCTGTGGACGCACGAGGAGCCGCACGGCGCCGGACCGGTCGCCGCGCTGGCGGCAGGACTGCGACTGACCACCGCCGAGCACGCCGTCGTGCTCTCCGCCGACCTGCCCTTCCTCGAACCGGCCACCCTCCAGCGCCTGTTGGCCGCCCTGCGCGAGAGCGGAGCCGACGGCGCGCTGCTCACCGACGCCGGCGGCCGCGACCAGCCGCTCGTCGCCGCCTACCGCACCGGCGCACTGCGCCGCGAACTGGGCAGCCTCGCGGCCGGATCCGACGGCCTGACCGGGCTGCCCCTGCGCCGGCTGACCGGCGCCCTCCGCCTCACCCGTGTCCCGGACCCGCTCGCGTCCTTCGACTGCGACACCTGGGACGACATCGCCGACGCCAGGGCACGCATCAGGGAGCATGGGCACGTGTTGGATGAATGGATCTCCGCAGTCAAGGACGAGCTGGGCATCGACCTCGACGTCGACACCGGCGTCCTGCTCGACCTGGCCCGGGACGCCGCGCACGGCGTCGCCCGGCCCGCCGCCCCGCTGACCACTTTCCTCGTCGGCTACGCCGCCGCCCAGGGCAAGGGAGGCCCCGAGGCCGTCGCCGAGGCCGCCCGCAAGGCCACCGCGCTGGCCTTGCGCTGGGAAGAGGAGAACGAGGCGAAGGACGGGGGCGGGGACGGCAGCGGCCCGGACACCCCGGACGCCGGATGACCGCCCCCGACACCCGGAGCGGGGCGCCCGCGCAGGACAGCGACGACCTCGACCTGGAGGTGGCCCTCGCCCTCGTGAGAGAACCCAGGGACCACGACGCGGGCCAGACGCCCGCTCCGGAGCCTGATGCAGACGGCGAACGGCACCGGGCCACCCCTTGGAACCAGGCTCGCGAGACCGCCGCCCGTGCCGCGCGCGCCCGCCCCCGCCGCGCCCCCGTCTCCGTGCCGCTCGACGACGCCCTCGGCCTGGTCCTGGCCGCCCCCCTCGACGCCCTCACCGACCTGCCCTCGTTCGACACCTCCGCGATGGACGGCTGGGCGGTCGCGGGACCCGGCCCCTGGCAGGTGCGCGAGGAAGGCGTGCTCGCCGGGCACGGCCTGCCCGAGCCGCTCACCGACGGCGAGGCCGCGCGCATCGCGACCGGCGCCCGTATCCCCGCCGACACCACCGCGGTCCTGCGCGGCGAGCACGGCCACACCGACTCACAGGGCCGGCTGCACGCCACCCGGGACCTGGTGCACGGCCAGGACATCCGCCCGCGCGGCCAGGAGTGCCGCAAGGGCGACCAGTTGCTGCCCATCGGCACCCTGGTCACCCCCGCCGTCCTCGGCCTCGCCGCCGCAGCCGGATACGACACCGTCACCGTCGTGCCCCGGCCGCGTGCCGAAGTCCTCGTCCTCGGCGACGAGTTGCTGACCGAGGGCCTGCCGCACGACGGGCTGATCCGGGACGCGCTCGGCCCGCTGCTGCCGCCCTGGCTGCGCGCGCTCGGCGCCGAGGTCGTCGCGGTGCGGCGGATCGGCGACGACGCCGAGGCCCTGCACCGTGCCGTCACCGGCTCCGACGCCGACCTGATCGTCACCACCGGCGGCACCGCCGCGGGCCCGCGCGACCACGTGCATCCGATCCTGGACCGGATCGGTGCCGAACTCCTCGTCGACGGGGTCACGGTGCGCCCCGGCCACCCCATGCTGCTGGCCCGCACCAAGGACGACCAGCATCTCGTCGGCCTCCCCGGCAATCCCCTCGCGGCAGTCTCCGGCCTGCTCACGCTCGCCGAGCCGCTGCTGCGCACCCTCGCCGCCCACCCGGCCCCCGAGCGGTACGCACTGCCGCTGACCGAGGCGGTCCAGGGACACCCGGACGACACCCGGCTCGTCCCCGTGGTGCTGCGCGGCGACCGTGCCGTACCGCTGCACTACAACGGCCCGGCCATGCTCCGCGGGGTCGCCGCCGCCGACGCGCTGGCCGTCGTACCGTCCGGCGGGGCACCGCAGAACGCGCAGACCGAGCTGCTGGATCTGCCGTGGGCGAGCGCCGGGATCGGGGTGTGTTTCACGTGAAACGTCCGGGCCATGTCGCTGTACCGGATCAGTGGCGGGGTGCCGCACGCTGAATGGTGATCAACCGGTCCCCGGCCCGGAGGGTCTCCGCTCGGGGATCGGCATGGTCCAGCATCTCCTTGCCCCGCACGACGGCGACGACAAGATCGGGGCTCTGGCGTGGAGAGTGCCCCACCTCGCCCGGGGACACCCCTCGCTCCACAAGATCCAGCCCGCTCCCGTACGTCATGAGGTCTTCCAGGACGTCCGCGCTGCGTGCACTGGACATGGCCACACCGAGCAGACGGCCGGCCGAGCTGGAACTGGTGATCACGGCGTTGGCACCGCTCTGCTTCACCAGCGGCACGTTCTCGTCCTCTCGGACGGCGACGACGATCGAGGCTCTCTTGTTGAGCTGCCGAGCGGTGAGGGTGACCAGCGTTGCGGTGTCGTCGCGCTGGGGAGCCACGATGACGTGAGCTGCCTGGTGCAGTTCGGCCCTGCTCAGAGTCTCTGCGCGGGTGGCGTCGCCGTGGACCGCGGCGAGCCCGTCACTGGTGGCGAGGTCCACCGCCTTCTTCTGCGGATCGACCACGACGATCTGATCCTTCGACGTCCCCTGTCCCAGAAGGGTCTCGACGGCATGACGGCCCTTCGTGCCGTACCCGACCACGACCACGTGATCGCGGATGCGGGCGCGCCAGCGTTCGATCCGGACCTGGTTCCGCGTGCGCTCGGTGAGCACCTCCAGCGTGGTGCCGACCAGGATGATCAGGAACAGCACACGCAGGGGTGTGACGACGAAGATGTTGGTGAGCCGGGCGCCGTGGCTGACCGGGGTGATGTCGCCGTAACCGGTGGTGGAAAGGGTGACGGTCGCGTAGTACGCCGAATCGACCAGGTCCACCGTGCCGTCTGCGCTGTCTCGATAGCCGTCACGGTCGAGCCACACGAGCAGGGCCGTGAGGGCGAGCACCAGCAGCGCCAGGGCCAGGCGCCGGAGCACCTGTTGCAGGGGCGGCACCGTCGCCCCGGCCGGCAAGCGGACCGATTGGCCGTCCTCGGTTCTGGACCAGTACCGCAGGGACCGCAGGAGTGGAAGGCGGGTTCTGTCCGAGCCGGGTCCGGGTTGCCTTGGGGCACTCATTGCGCGTTTCCTCTGCTGTACGACATCGTGACGCTGGAGATCGCTCCAGCATTGTTGCCCTTGGCTTTCCGTATGAAGCATGGGGACCACCCACTGATGATTCAGAGGCACACGTTGCGGGATCACACCGTCGTCATCGGCTTCGGCACCAAGGGACGGTCGGCGATCCGGACCGTCTGCGCGACCGGGCTGAAGACGGAACAGGTGGTCGTGGTCGACCCCAGTGCCACGGCCGTCGACGCGGCGATCGCCGAGGGCTACGCCGGAGTCATGGGCGACGCCACCCGCAGTGACGTGCTCAAGCGGGCCGAGCTGCACAAGGCCCGGCAGGTCATCGTGGCGCCGCAGCGCGACGACACCGCCGTCCTCGTCACGCTGACGGCCCGGCAGCTCAACCGGGGCGCGAAGATCGTGGCCGCCGTGCGCGAGGAGGAGAACGCCCCGCTGCTCAAGCAGTCCGGCGCCGACGCGGTCATCACCAGCGCCAGCGCGGCCGGCCGGCTGCTCGGCCTGTCCGTGCTCAGCCCCGCCGCCGGCATGGTCATGGAGGACCTGATCCAGCAGGGCAGCGGACTGGACCTCGTCGAACGGCCGGTGGTGCGCGGCGAGGTGGGAAAGCGGCCGCGGGAGACCGGCGACCTCGTGGTGAGCGTCGTACGCGGACACCGGCTGCTCGGCTACGACGACCCGGCCGTCGGCGTCCTCCAGCTCACCGACCGGCTCATCACCATCGTCCGCGTGTCCCCCGGCAACCGGGCCACCCCGCGCATCCGGCCGCGGCCGCTCGACTGAGCGCCGGGCCCGAGGGCGCACGTCTGGGGAGCCTGCCCGGGACAGGGCACCCACGGGGAGTAGCGTCACCGGCATGCATGCGATCACGATTCCCGAACCTGGTGGTCCCGAGGCGCTGGTGTGGGCGGAGGTCCCCGATCCGGTGCTCGGCGAGGGCGAGGTGCTGGTCGAGGTGGTGGCCAGCGCCGTCAACCGTGCGGACGTCCTGCAGCGGCAGGGCTTCTACAGCCCGCCGCCCGGCGCCTCCCCCTACCCCGGCCTGGAATGCTCCGGCAGGATCGCCGCGCTCGGCCCCGGCGTCTCCGGCTGGGCCGTCGGCGACCCGGTGTGCGGACTGCTCGCGGGCGGCGGATACGCCGAGAAGGTCGTCGTACCGGCCGGGCAGCTGCTGCCCGTGCCCGAGGGCATCGACCTCACGCGGGCGGCCGCGCTGCCCGAGGTGGTCTGCACCGTCTGGTCCAACGTGTTCATGATCGCCCACCTGCGGCCCGGCGAGACGCTGCTCGTGCACGGCGGCTCCAGCGGCATCGGCACCATGGCCATCCAGCTCGCCAAGGCCGTCGGTGCCAAGGTCGCGGTGACCGCCGGGACGAAGGAGAAGCTGGAGCGCTGCGCCGAGCTCGGCGCGGACATCCTGATCAACTACCGCGAGCAGGACTTCGTCGCCGAGGTCAAGCAGGCCACCGGGGGTGCCGGGGCCGATGTGATCCTCGACAACATGGGGGCGAAGTACCTGGAGCGCAACGTCGACGCGCTCGCCGTCAGCGGCCGGCTCGCCATCATCGGCATGCAGGGCGGGGTGAAGGGCGAGCTGAACATCGGCGCCCTGCTCACCAAGCGGGCCGCGATCAGCGCGACCTCGCTGCGCGCCCGGCCGCTCGGCGAGAAGGCGGCCATCGTGGCCGCCGTACGCGAGCACGTGTGGCCCCTCATCGCCTCCGGACACGTCCGTCCGGTCGTCGACCGAGAACTTCCCATGCCGGAGGCGGCCGAGGCGCACCGGGTCCTGGAGGCCAGCGGTCATGTGGGCAAGGTGTTGCTGGTGGTGCCGTAGGGAACGGTGCCCGATCGACGCGCCCGCGCGGCTGTGCACCTCGCCGCGCCGGTGCCGCCGCCCCGCCGCCGTCAGCCCCTGCGGAGTCTCAGGCCGAGGAACGCCAGGCCCAGGCCGATGAGGACCAGGCCGCTGCCCAGCGGGAGGAGCTGGAGCACCGGCTCGGCGGCGGTATCGCCCTGGGGGGCGGCGTGGCGGGCCGGGGTCCGGTCGAGACCGGCCTTGCCGGAGGCGTCCGGGGCCGTCGGCGTCACGGCGGGGAGGTCCGCGGTCTCCGGCTCCTCCGCCCGGCCCGTGCCGGGGGCCCGGGTGGGCACGGGGGCGTCGCCGCCCTCCACCTCGGCCGCGGGCCCGTCCGGCCGGCCCGGCCGCAGCCGCCCCTCGCCCGCCAGGCTGCCCGCCCGGGTCGGGTCGGCGGCCCCGGGGTGGTACGAGGCGGAGGCGGAGTCGGAGGGCATGGGGACGGGCGAGGCGGTGGCGCTGGGGGAGGCCCGGTCACCCCGGTCACCGTGATCCGGTGCCCCCGGCCGGTTCCCCGGGGCCTCCGGCCGGCCACTGACCGAACCGTTCGAGCCGCCCGAGCCGTTCGACTGAGCCGAGTGGCCGGGGTGCTTCGCGTGACTGGAGCCGGAGCCGGAGTGGTGTGGGCGGTTCTGGCCGGCCGCGGTCCCGGGGCCGGGGTCGGCCGCGCAGGCGGGCAGGGCATACGCGGTGCCGGTGCCGTACGCCGGCAGGGCCGCCGTCACGGCGAGGGCGAGCAGCAGGCGTACGGAGCGGAGGATGAGTCGCAGCCATGGAGTCACGTCGGTGACCTCCCGGAGCCCGGATGCGGTGATCGATGGATGACCGACAGAAACAAGCCTCACATTCATTGACAATCAGGGCATTTCAGAATGCTCCGTCGGGTCGAAACGGTGGATCACTCCCAGGAGGGGGCACCACGGTGGTGAGGTATACGGGTGCGAGAGAATGGCGGCATGGAGATGCCGAGGAACGAACGGTCGCCGGAGAATCCTCAGATCCTCGTCGTGGGCCAGGACGGAATGGCGCTCGGCGGCGGCAACGGGGACGAGGACTCCCGCGAGATCCCGGTGACGGAGCAGGTGGAACAGCCGGCCAAGGTCATGCGGATCGGCAGCATGATCAAGCAGCTCCTGGAGGAGGTGCGCGCGGCTCCTCTGGACGAGGCCAGCCGGGTCCGGCTGAAGGAGATCCACGCCAGCTCGGTGAAGGAGCTGGAGGACGGCCTGGCACCGGAACTGGTCGAGGAACTGGAGCGGCTCTCCCTGCCGTTCAACGACGACGCCACCCCGAGCGACGCGGAACTGCGGATCGCGCAGGCGCAGTTGGTGGGCTGGCTCGAAGGCCTCTTCCACGGGATCCAGACGACGCTCTTCGCCCAGCAGATGGCCGCGCGGGCCCAACTGGAGCAGATGCGCCGCGCGCTGCCGCCCGGTGTCACGGGCCACGAGGGCGACGACCCGCACGCAGGCGGCCGAGCGGGCGGGCCGTACCTGTGACGACCGGCCCGCATCCGTGACGACCGGCCCGCACCCGCGAGGATGCGGGCCGCACCCGTGACGATGCGGCCCATAGCGCGAACGACCGGGGCCCGGCACGGAAAGTGCCGGGCCCATCTTCGTCCGCCCAACCGTTGCCGTCGTCGAGGAGAAGCGTCAACGCCTCTCGGTTCGTGGCGATTTCAGGCGGGATTGCCGTTCGACACCTTCAGCTGGATGGTGCCCGCGTTCTTCGGGTCGACGGCCGTTCCCGCGGCGGGGAACTCGTCCAGCACCGTGCCGTCCCCCCAGGTGTTGTCGTTCACGGGCGTGACCTCGTAACTCCAGCTCGCGGCCTGCAAACACGCCTTCACCGAGTTGATGTCCTTGTACCGGAAGTCCGGCAGCTCGACCTTCTTCGTGTCGTTGTAGGCCTCGGTCGGCTCGGTGCACTTGGTCTTGTCGATGACCCGGGTGGTGTCGGGGCCGCGGTAGCCCGCCTGGTGCGAGGTGGACGCCGAGGCGCTCGCACCGCCGCCGCCCGCGTTGCCGTCGTTGCCGCCGCTGTTCAGGGTCAGCGCGACGATCAGGCCGACGACCGCGACCAGCGACACCGCGATCGAGCCGATGATCACCGGCTTGTTGCCCTTGCCGCCGCCGGCGGTGTGCGTGGCCGTCTGGGCCGTCGGCGCCGTGACCCCGTACGGCGGCGGGGTCGGCGCCTGCGCGGCCTGCGGGGCGTAGCCCGCCGGGGGCGGCGTCTGGTAGCCGCCCTGCTGCGGGTAGCCGTAGGCGGCCGGGCCGGGGGTCTGCGGCGCGCCGTACGGACCCGGCTGGTACGGCGTCTGCACGGGGCCGGGGGCCGACTGGGCGGTCTGGTCGACCGGCGGGAACACCGCGGAGCCGACGCCCGAGCCGCTCTGCGTCGGCGCGGTGCCCGGCACGATGCTCGGCGCGGCCGCCTGCAAGGAGGCGGCGACGCGCAGGCACTCGTCGCGCATGGCCTCGGCGGTCGGGAAGCGCTCGTTCGGGTTCTTCTTCAGCGCGCGGGCGACCAGCGCGTCCACCGCCGGCGGCAGGGACCGGTTGATCGTGGAGGGCGCGACCGGCTCCTCCTGCACGTGCGCGTACGCGATGGCGAGCGGCGAGTCCGCGTCGAACGGCAGCCGCCCGGTGACCAGCTGGAACAGCATGATGCCGACGGAGTAGAGGTCCGAGCGGGCGTCCACGCCGCGGCCGAGTGCCTGCTCCGGCGAGAGGTACTGCGGGGTGCCGACGACCATGCCGGTCTGGGTCATCGAGGTGACCCCGGACTGCATGGCGCGGGCGATGCCGAAGTCCATGACCTTGACCACGCCACGCTTGGTCACCATCACGTTGCCCGGCTTGATGTCGCGGTGGACCAGCCCCATCTCGTGGCTGATGTCCAGCGCCGCCAGCACGTCGGCGGTGACCTTCAGGGCCTTGTCGGCGGGCATCGCGCCGTACTGCCGGACGTCCTCGTCGAGGACCGAGCCCAGCGGACGGCCCTCGATGTACTCCATGACGATGTACGGCATGGCCGTGCCGCCGAGATCGTCCTCGCCGGTGTCGAAGACCGAGACGATGTTGGTGTGCGTGAGCTTGGCCACGGCCTGGGCCTCGCGGCGGAAACGCTCACGGAACGCCTGTTCCCGGCCGAGCTCGGTGTGCAGTGTCTTGATCGCGACCTGGCGGTCGAGCACGGCGTCGTACGCCAGGTGCACCGAGGCCATGCCGCCCTCGCCCAGCAGGTCCCGCAGCTGGTAGCGGCCGCCCGCGAGGGCCTGTCCCGCATACCGGCCGTGCGCGCCGTCCTGGCTCATCTCTCCCCGTCCCCCACCGGCCGTCCGGCACCTTCGCTCATCGCAGGGCCTTGATCGAACGTGTCATTACCGGCCAAGTCTGCCCCAGGGCACTGACACGTCAAGCTCGGTGCCCGTTCCGTGACCGTACGCGCAAGAAGCGTCGCGCAAGCGTTACAGGGGGCGTACGACCGGCACACAGAATTTGCACGACAGCGCGTGCTAGAGGTTTCATGGCCGGTCACGCTCGTGGCTGGTCCCGGTTCCCGTTCCGAACCGGTGGCCCCCGCGAAGGCTGTAGCGTGGCCGACGGAGACCGTGACAACACCGCGCGCACCGCGGGCAGAAACGACGGCGAGGACTGATGGCACAGACGCAGCGCGCCCAGGGCCCGTCCGACCCCGAGGCGAGTGGCGGCGGCATGTCGGACGCGCCGGAGTTGTGGGGCAACGGCGGGCTCGTCGGCGACGGCCGCTACCGGCTGACCCACCGGCTGGGCCGGGGCGGCATGGCCGAGGTCTTCGCGGCCGAGGACGTCCGGCTGGGCCGGACCGTCGCGGTCAAGCTGCTGCGCGCCGACCTGGCCGAGGATCCCGTCTCCAAGGCCCGCTTCACCCGCGAGGCACAGTCCGTCGCCGGCCTCAACCACCACGCGATCGTCGCCGTGTACGACTCCGGCGAGGACTTCGTGGGCGGCCAGTCCGTGCCGTACATCGTGATGGAGCTGGTCGAGGGCCGCACCATCCGCGACCTGCTGATGAACGCCGAGGCGCCGGGCCCCGAGCAGGCCCTGATCATCGTCTCGGGCGTGCTGGAAGCGCTTGCCTACTCGCACCAGCACGGCATCGTGCACCGCGACATCAAGCCGGCCAACGTGATCATCACGAACAGCGGCGCCGTCAAGGTGATGGACTTCGGCATCGCGCGTGCGCTGCACGGCGCCCAGTCGACGATGACGCAGACCGGCATGGTCATGGGCACGCCGCAGTACCTCTCCCCGGAGCAGGCGCTCGGCAAGGCCGTCGACCACCGCTCCGACCTGTACGCGACCGGCTGCCTGCTGTACGAACTCCTCGCGCTGCGGCCCCCGTTCACCGGTGAGACCCCGCTGTCGGTGGTCTACCAGCACGTCCAGGACATGCCGGTCCCGCCGTCGCAGGTCACCGACGGCTGCCCGCCGGAGCTGGACGGCCTGGTGATGCGCTCGCTCGCCAAGGAGCCGGACGACCGGTTCCAGACGGCCGAGGAGATGCGCGGGCTGATCCAGTACGGCCTGCAGATGCTCTACGAGGCGGGCGGCCACACCGGCACCTGGAACACCGGCCCGGTGCAGTCGCACGACGGCCGGCACACCCCGGCGGGCGGCTTCACGGGGACGACCGCGATGCAGCACCCGGGCGACTTCGGCTCCGGCACCGCGCAGATCCCGCAGCCGATCCTGCCCTCCCGGTACGGCAACGGCGACGACGGCGGCTTCGAGGGGCACGGCAACAGGGGCGGCGGGCGCGGCAAGCTGTGGATCGTCGCGGTCCTCGCGGTGATCGCGATCGCGGCGGGCGTCGCGTTCGCGCTGAACAACGCGGGCGGCAGCGGGAAGACCGGCGGCGACACCCAGCAGACGACGACGCCCTCGCAGTCCACGACGGACGACTCGACGTCCCCGTCGCCGTCGGACAGCACCTCCGACCAGCCGACCGGCTCCAGCACGGACAACGGCTCGGACACCGGCTCGGGCGGCACCGGCTACACCCCGACGGATCCGCAGACCACGCGGTCGCAGACCACGCGCCCGACGGATCCGCAGACCACGCCGTCGCAGTCCACGGGCACGAGTACGACCAACGGCGGGACGACCAACGGCGGGACGACCAATGGCGGGACGACCAATGGCGGCACGACCAATGGCGGGACGACCAATGGCGGGACGACCAATGGCGGCACGACCAACGGCACCACGAACGGCGGCACGACCACCGGCACCACGAACGGCGGTACGGACGCGGGCGTGACGTCCGGCGTGACGGGCGACCCCACCGCCTGAAGGACACCTCCGGCGCCCGTGGCCGCATCCCCGTGACGCCGTCGCGTGACGGCCTCCCCGTGAGCCGACCGACGCCCGGGGCGGGTGCGGGCGCCGTCAGCCGGTGAACGCCTCGCAGACGGCGTCGTACTCCCGCGTCCACCACACCACGAGTGCCGACGCGGCCGGGAACTGACAGTCCGCGCGCGTGTCACGGCGTTCGTAGTGCCAGCGCAGCATCCAGAAGTCGTTCAGCCGCTCCCACCACACCCGGTGCACGGCCGCCGACAGCTCCGAGGGCGTGGCCCCGGCCGCGCGTCGGTACGCGCGCGCGTAGGCGCGTACTTTCGGCAGGTCCAGGGCGCCCGCGGGGCGTACGAAGAAGATCACCGCGGCGCGTACGGCCTCCTCCGCGCGGGGCTGCACGCCAAGCCGGTCCCAGTCGACGATGGCCGCGGGCACGCCGTCCTTGTAGAGCAGGTTGAACGGGTGGAAGTCGCCGTGCACCCAGCCCACCGAGCCCCCGCGCGGGGGGCGCCGGTCCGCGTGCTGCTCCAGGAGCGCGCGGCGTTCCAGAAGCCGGTGCCGGGCCAGCTCGTCGAAGGCGTCGGCGGGACGGCGGCGCCGGACCCGGCCGAGCAGGTCGTCGATGAGGTCGAAGGTGTCGTCCGGGTCGGCGCTCTCCACGGGATGAGGGCTCGTGGCCGGACGCGTGCGCCCCTTGGGCGGCATCACGCGCTCCAGGCAGGCGTGCACGGCGCCCAGGACCGCTCCCAGGCGCGCGCTCTCGGGCCGGGTGAGCTGGCCGCCGTGGCGGTGCCGGCCGTCGATCCAGGGGTGCAGGGCGTAGGCGTGGCCGCCGACGACGGCGACCGTACGGCCCTCGCGGGACGCGAGCGGCACGGGGACGGGGACGCCCAGGTCGGCCAGGCGTCGGGTGGCCAGGTGACGGCGCTCGATGGCGGCCGGGTCGGCCGTGTCGGGGTCGAAATGGTGCTTCAGGAAATAGCTGCCGCGGGTGGTGCACACCCGGTATCCGCGATTGAGGAGGCCCTGCACGACCGGTTCACAGGTGAGAGCGCTACCGGCGGAGTACATGCGGAGCACGTCGCCCAGAGGGGGCGCTTGGGGTACGAGGGGTGGTACACAAGAGCGCGGCACGCCGCAGATGCTAGGGCACGAAAAGCCCCCGTGAGCTGGGCGTTGTCACAAGCAGTCGACGATGATCGCTTTCGGTCACGCGCCAGGCTTTATCAGAGATTTCCGTCGCTTCCGCTCTTTTCCACCTGCCTGCCGAGTTTGGGAAGCGGACGCGAAACGTAATTCTTGATCGTCTTCACGGCGGGATGCAAGGCGGGACGCAAACGCTCGCCGATCCGGAGCGGCTCGCTGCCGCGGATCGCCTCCCGGCGCACCTCGGCCCCGCTGCCGTCCGGCGGCCGTCGAGGAGAAATGCCATGATTTTTCCGCCCTCGTGCACGGAAGGAGTCTCCCACGCAAACTCTTCCCGTGACCTGGGTGCGCGGGATAACGTGCGCTTGCTCCGGCCTTTCGCGAGGCTGTGACCAGCACGCTTCCCCGTCCCTTCGACTTTACTTGGAAATCCAAGCAAAGCCGCAGGTCAGATGGGGTTTCACAGAAATGTGAGGCACTGGGTAACGTGTTGGTTGCAGGGCGCTCGCCGGGGCACCTGTCACGCCTGTTCCCGGCCGAGTGGCACCCACCCCGTGCCCCGTGGTCGAAACAGGTGAGCCGCACTGGCCTACCGGCAACCCCGGGGGCCGGAACGACGGAGGAGCACACGTGACCGTGGACAGCAGTGCCGCGCGCCAGCCGCGACGCAGCGCCGCAGACAAGGCCGGCAAGACCGGTACCGGAGCGAAGTCCGGCAGGTCCGGCACCGCGTCCGGAGCCACCGGTACCCAGCGCACCACCCGCACCACCCGTACCGCCGCGAAGAAGAGCGCCGAGCCCGAGCTCGTCCAGCTCCTGACGCCCGAGGGCAAGCGGGTCAAGAACGCCGAGTACGACGCCTACGTCGCCGGCATCACCCCCGAAGACCTGCGCGGCCTGTACCGCGACATGGTGCTCACCCGCCGCTTCGACGCCGAGGCCACCGCCCTCCAGCGCCAGGGCGAGCTGGGCCTGTGGGCCTCCCTGCTGGGCCAGGAGGCCGCCCAGATCGGCTCCGGGCGGGCCACCCGCGAGGACGACTACGTCTTCCCGACCTACCGCGAGCACGGCGTGGCCTGGTGCCGCGGGGTCGACCCGACCAACCTGCTCGGCATGTTCCGCGGTGTGAACAACGGCGGCTGGGATCCCAACAGCAACAACTTCCACCTGTACACGATCGTCATCGGCTCCCAGACGCTGCACGCCACCGGCTACGCGATGGGCATCGCCAAGGACGGCGCGGACAGCGCGGTCATCGCCTACTTCGGCGACGGCGCCTCCAGCCAGGGCGATGTGGCCGAATCGTTCACCTTCTCCGCGGTCTACAACGCCCCGGTCGTGTTCTTCTGCCAGAACAACCAGTGGGCGATCTCCGAACCGACCGAGAAGCAGACCCGGGTGCCGCTCTACCAGCGCGCCCAGGGCTACGGCTTCCCCGGCGTCCGTGTCGACGGCAACGACGTGCTGGCCTGCCTCGCGGTGACCAAGTGGGCGCTGGAGCGCGCCCGCAGGGGCGAGGGCCCCACCCTGGTGGAGGCGTTCACCTACCGGATGGGCGCCCACACCACCTCGGACGACCCCACCCGCTACCGGGCCGACGACGAGCGCGCGGCCTGGGAGGCCAAGGACCCGATCCTGCGCCTGCGCCGGTACCTGGAAGCCTCAAACCACGCGGACGAGGGATTCTTCGCGGAACTCGAGGCCGAGTCCGAGGCGTTGGGCAAACGAGTGCGCGAAGTGGTCCGTGCCATGCCCGACCCGGATCATTTCGCCATCTTCGAGAACGTGTACGCGGACGGGCACGCGCTCGTCGACGAGGAGCGCGCCCAGTTCGCCGCCTACCAGGCGTCGTTCGCGGACGCATCTGAAGGGGGTCACTGACATGGCCGAGAAGATGGCGATGGCCAAGGCCATCAACGAGTCGCTGCGCCGTGCCCTGGAGACCGACCCCAAGGTCCTGATCATGGGCGAGGACGTCGGCAAGCTCGGCGGTGTGTTCCGGGTGACGGACGGCCTGCAGAAGGACTTCGGTGAGAGCCGGGTCATCGACACCCCGCTCGCGGAGTCCGGCATCGTGGGCACCGCGATCGGCCTGGCCCTGCGCGGCTACCGCCCGGTGGTGGAGATCCAGTTCGACGGCTTCGTCTTCCCTGCCTACGACCAGATCGTCACCCAGCTCGCGAAGATGCACGCGCGCTCGCTGGGCAAGGTCAAGATGCCGGTCGTCGTCCGCATCCCCTACGGCGGCGGCATCGGCGCGGTCGAGCACCACTCCGAGTCCCCCGAGGCGCTCTTCGCGCACGTGGCGGGCCTGAAGGTGGTCAGCCCCTCCAACGCCTCGGACGCGTACTGGATGATGCAGCAGGCCATCCAGAGCGACGACCCGGTGATCTACTTCGAGCCCAAGCGCCGCTACTGGGACAAGGCCGAGGTGGACGTCGACGCGATCCCCGCGCCGCTGCACAGGGCGCAGGTCGTCCGCGAGGGCACCGACCTGACCCTGGCGGCGTACGGCCCGATGGTGAAGCTGTGCCAGGAGGTCGCGAACGCGGCTGCCGAGGAGGGCAAGTCCCTGGAGGTCCTGGACCTGCGCTCGGTCTCCCCGCTGGACTTCGACGCGATCCAGACGTCCGTCGAGAAGACCCGCCGCCTGGTCGTCGTCCACGAGGCGCCGGTGTTCCTCGGTTCCGGCGCGGAGATCGCCGCCCGCATCACCGAGCGCTGCTTCTACCACCTGGAGGCCCCGGTGCTCCGGGTCGGCGGCTACCACGCCCCGTACCCGCCGGCCCGCCTGGAGGAGGAGTACCTGCCGGACCTGGACCGCGTGCTCGACGCCGTCGACCGCTCGCTGGCGTACTGAGGAGAGGTTCGTGACGACGATGACGGAAGCGTCCGTACGCGAGTTCAAGATGCCGGACGTCGGCGAGGGACTCACCGAGGCCGAGATCCTCAAGTGGTACGTCCAGCCGGGCGACACGGTCACCGACGGCCAGGTGGTGTGCGAGGTCGAGACCGCCAAGGCGGCCGTCGAACTGCCCATCCCCTACGACGGCGTGGTCCGCGAACTGCACTTCCCCGAGGGCACCACGGTCGACGTGGGCACGACCATCATCGCGGTGGACGTGGCGGGCGGCGCGCCGGCCCCGGCGCCGGCGGAGCCCGTGGCGCAGGCCGAAGCCCCGGCCGAGGAGGCGAAGCCGGAGGGCCGCCAGCCGGTCCTGGTCGGCTACGGCGTGGCGACGTCCTCCACCAAGCGCCGCCCCCGCAAGGGCTCCGAGGTCACGGTCCCGGCACCGGCCCAGGCGATCCAGGCGGAGCTGAACGGCCACGCCGCCCCGGCCGTGGACAGGCCCCGCCCACTGGCCAAGCCGCCGGTGCGCAAGCTGGCCAAGGACCTCGGCGTCGACCTGGACACGGTCACCCCGTCCGGCCCCGACGGCGTCATCACGCGCGAGGACGTCCACGCGGCGGCCGCGCCCGCGACGGCCGCACCGGTGACCGCCACCCCCACTGCCCCCGCCGCCCCCGTGACGCCGGCGCCGGCTCCCGTGGCGTCGTACGACACCGCGCGCGAGACCCGCATCCCCGTCAAGGGCGTCCGCAAGGCGACGGCCACGGCGATGGTCGGCTCGGCGTTCACGGCACCGCACGTCACGGAGTTCGTGACGGTGGACGTGACGCGCACGATGAAGCTGGTCGAGGAGCTGAAGCAGGACCGCGAGTTCCAGGGCCTGCGGGTCAACCCCCTGCTGCTGATCGCCAAGGCCCTGCTGGTCGCGGTCAAGCGCAACCCGGACATCAACGCCTCCTGGGACGAGGCCGCCCAGGAGATCGTGCAGAAGCACTACGTCAACCTGGGCATCGCCGCGGCGACCCCGCGCGGCCTGATCGTGCCGAACATCAAGGACGCGCACGACAGGACGCTCCCGCAGCTGGCCGGGGCCCTCGGCGAGCTGGTGGCGACGGCCCGCGAGGGCAGGACGTCCCCGGCGGCGATGCAGGGCGGCACGATCACCATCACCAACGTCGGCGTCTTCGGCGTCGACACCGGCACACCGATCCTCAACCCCGGTGAGTCGGCGATCCTCGCGATCGGCGCGATCAAGCTCCAGCCGTGGGTCCACAAGGGCAAGGTCAAGCCCCGCCAGGTCACCACACTGGCCCTGAGCTTCGACCACCGCCTGGTCGACGGCGAACTGGGCTCCAAGTTCCTCGCGGACGTGGCCGCGATCCTGGAACAGCCGAAGAGGCTGATCAGCTGGGCGTGACGCCGCTGAGTGGTTAACCTTCGGAGTCGAGGGAGGACGGCCGCAACATCGACTTGCGGCCGCCTTCCCCGCTGTCAGGAGCTCACCGGTTCAGCACGTACACCGGCGCCCCGTCCGCGGCCCCGCCGCGAGAGCGGATGCAGGCGTGCCGCCGCAGCAGCCGTAGGCACTCATTGACACGCCGCACCGAGAGCCCCGTCCGGGCGGCAATGGATTCGAGGGGCTCGCGCAGTTCGCCCTTGTCCACGAGAACGGGGGCGATGACGACGGCCACGGCCCACACGTCCTCCGTCACGGACAGCCGCTGCCGCCAGTCCGCCAGGACGGACTCCGTCGTGGGCAGAGCCGTGGAGGCGTCCGCCGGCGGGACGGGACGGCCGAGGGCCAGGACGTCGAGCCGGTCGGCGATGCGCTGCATCGCCGTCGCCATGGCCTCCTGAGCGGCGAGGGCGGCCTGCTGCGTGGCGAGCGTGGCCTGTTGCGTGGCGAGCAACTCCCGCTGCACGACCACTGATTCGCGCTGTGCGATCGCAAGCTCCTCGTCCACCTGAAGGTT
This sequence comes from Streptomyces sp. NPDC025793, assembly GCF_055558375.1. Taxonomy (NCBI): domain Bacteria; kingdom Bacillati; phylum Actinomycetota; class Actinomycetes; order Kitasatosporales; family Streptomycetaceae; genus Streptomyces; species Streptomyces sp. NPDC025793. The sequence continues at coordinate 326,436 of NZ_JBVHMR010000002.1, forward strand.
GTGCGCCTCCAGCCGGACGATGGCCTCCGCCACCTGCTCCGGCATGGCGTAGGCGATGGGAGCACCGGGTTCGGCGGGCTGCACCTCGGCCTCCTCCAAGGTGTAGGACCCCTCCCGCTGAAGGGTCTCGATGACCTCGGCGACCCACTGCTTGAAGGGAGCGCAGGCGGCTTTCGTGCAGGCCTGGACGAGGAGGATGAGACCCTGCAGAGAGATGATGTTCAGGTCTCGTCGCCACTCCCTGCCTGCGGGAATGCTGAGACCGTAAGCTCCAGTTACGGTCTCAAGCATCTCTCGATGCGTCTCCGGAACATGGTCGGAGAGTGCCTGCCGCGAGTTGCTGTGCCCGAGCTCCTTGCACACATCCACCGCCGGAAACCAGTGACTCCCGTCCGGCATGGTCAGCCGCCTGACGCGGGCACCCGTCGCCGCGTACACGAAGTCGCTGACGTCGATCGCCTCATGCCGGCGGGACGAGTCGGGCTGCTTGCTGGGTTCGATCATGTGAACCACCTCCGCCGGGGAACGTAGAGCGGAGCAAATCGAATATGCCAACTGCAAGCGTGAAGTTCACGATTGAGGGTGAAGCTCGACCGAAACGGCAGACGGCGCAGCGGAGTTCAGTCCTCGCCGACCTGGATCAGCACGACGAACCGGTGGCCGTCGGTGCCGGTGACGAGGCCGTCGAAGTCGCAGGCGGAGATGCAGGTGTAGGCGCCTTGTGTCTCCGAGTCGTAGTTGGACCACCAGTGGGCGTCGGGCCCGAGGAGCTCCACCACACGGCGGACGACGGCGTCCGCTTCGGCGCGTTCCATGAATGTGGCACTCGGCCACACCAGGCACTCGGAGGCGTACCGGCCCACGAGTACCGCAGCCCGGTCCGCGGTGGAGGTTTCCAGTGCCGCCTCGACCTGCTGAGCGGATGACAAGCCCTCCGAGCCGGTGGCGTACCGCTCCCAGTCCCTCCACAACCGCCGCAGAACGACGTGGACTTCGGCGGCGACGGCGGCCCGGATGCCATGGATGCCTCCGGTCGTCGACGGGAGCTGCCCTGAGCGCACGTCCACACGTCCGTCGTGGGCCAGTCGCTTCATCAGCGCCGACAACTCGTGCCGCTCGTGGGGCACTTCACTCCTCCGAGACGGGCGGGCCGTAGTCGGCACGCGGTGTGGCAAGCCGGTCGGCGACCAGCGCCAGCCAGCCGCTCGGCGAGTGCGGCGCGGGTGCGTCGACTTCGCCCACTGGGCGGATTCGCGGTCGGGGTAGGTGGCACTGCGGGTACGCACAGGGCTGGGCTCCGTCAGATCAGTAGGTGTTGAACCGCCGGAAGACGCCGACTTCCGTTGACGAAACGACAATGAGCCCGAGATCCGACATGGAGTCGGTGATTCCGAAGCCACCGGTGACGGAATGGAAGAAGTCCGTATTCCGATCACCGAGCGCGTTTCCGGCCGTTGTATGGAAAGTGCAGCCGGGTGAATATCCGCAAGGAGCTTTGAGCGTGCCGCACTTCGAGTTCGTCAAGTCCAGCCATGGCAGCGGCAACGGCGAGTGCGTCGAAGTCGCCCGCAACCTCCCCCACACCATCGCTGTCCGGGACTCCAAGACCCCCGCCGGAGCGATCGTCACCGTCGGCCCTCGTGCCCGGAGGGCGTTCGCCGCTCACCTCGCTCGGAGCGGGCGACCCCAACTGCCGTAGATTTGCTGCATGGTTACGGCGCGGAAGATCACCGCTCGACACGCGATGCCCAAAGCAGAGGCCGGGGTGGCGCGGTCGTCCGTCCTGATGGCCGGCGGCACCGTGGTCTCCCGGGCGACCGGGCTGATCCGGCAGGTGCTGCAGGGCGCCGCTCTCGGCACCGGGCTGCTCGCCACCACGTACAACACGGCCAACACCGTGCCCACCAGCCTCTACACCCTGCTGATCGGCGGCGCGCTCAACGCCGTGCTGGTGCCGCAGCTGGTGCGGGCGCGGGCGACGCACGCCGACGGCGGGCGGGCGTACGAGCAGCGGCTGGTGACCCTGGTCGTCAGCGTGCTGGCCGTCGGGACCGTGCTCGCGGTGTGGGCGGCGCCGGAGATCGTGAGCCTGTACCTGCGGGACACGCCCAAGGAGCACGCGGCGTTCCGGCTCACCGTCGTCTTCGCGCGCTTCCTGCTGCCGCAGATCTTCTTCTACGGCCTCTTCGCCATCTACGGCCAGGTCCTGAACGCCCGCGAGAAGTTCGGCGCGATGATGTGGACGCCCGTCCTCAACAACGTCGTGCTCGTGACGATGTTCGGCATCTACCTCGGGATGATGACCGTCCCCCGCACCGTCGCCGACGTCACCGACGCGCAGGTGCGCTGGCTCGGAGTCGGTACGACCCTCGGGATCGCCGTACAGGCCCTCGCGCTCGTCCCCTTCGCCCGCGCCGCCGGTTTCCGCTTCCGGCCCCGGTTCGACTGGCGGGGCGCGGGGCTCGGTTCGGGGGTCCACGCGGCCAAGTGGACGCTGCTGTTCGTGCTGACCAACCTGGTGGGGCTCACCGTCGTCACCAACTACGCCAACGCCGCCGACACGCGGCTGCCGGACGCGGGCGTCGGCTACACCGCGTACAGCTACGCGCAGACCATCTGGATGCTGCCCCAGTCCATCGTCACCGTCTCGCTCGTCACCGCCCTGCTGCCGCGGATGAGCAGGGCGGCGGCCGAGGGGCGGATCGCCGATCTGCGCGCCGATCTGTCCCGGGCGCTGCGGGTCAGCGGCGTGGTGATCGTGCCGGCCGCCTTCCTGTTCACCGCGCTCGGCCCGGACATCGCCGCTCTCCTGTTCGCGCACGGTGCCGCCGACGCCGCCTCGGCCCGGCCGCTCGGCCATATGCTCCAGGCCTTCGGGCTCGGGCTGGTCCCGTTCTCCGCGCAGTACCTGCTGCTGCGCGGCTTCTACGCCTTCGAGGACACGCGTACGCCGTTCTTCATGGCCGTGTGGACCCAGGTGGTGAACATCGGGCTCGCCACCGCCTGCCATCTGCTGCTGTCCGCGCGGTGGGCGGTCACCGGCATGGCCGGCGCCTACGCCGTCTCCTACCTCGTCGGCCTCGTCCTCACCGCCCGCCTGCTGGCCCGCCGCACCGGCGGCCGTCTCGACGACGGCACCCTGCGCGGCACGTACACCAAGCTGCTGTGCGCCGGTGCCGGGGGCGCGGCGGCGGGCTGGGCGGCGGCGCGGGGCTGCGCCGGCGTGCTCGGGGACGGCACGGCGGGGGCGGCCCTGACGACCGTGGCGGGCACGCTCGCCCTCGCGCTCGTCTTCCTTCTGCTCGCGCGGCTGCTGAGGGTCGGCGAACTGCGGCGCCTGCCGGGACTCCGCTGACCTCGGACCCTCCAACGGGCTGTCCCAGCAGGTGCTTTGTGCGGATCCCCGACGTTGCCTCAGGGTGTGTTCAGGATGTTGCCTCAGGGGCTCCTCAGGGTGGAGTGGGGGGTGTCACGGATGGTGGCGGAGCGGCCGCCGGCGGGACGCTGGTGCCATGAAGAAATCGACTGCCGCCCGCTCCGGTTCCTCTCCCCCTTCTCCCTCTTCTCCCTCTTCTCCCTCTTCTCCTTCCTCTTCCGTCCGCCGTGTCGCCGCCGTCGCGGGCGCCGCCGTCCTCGCCGGTACGGCGGCGGTGTGCGCGCCGGCTGCCGCGTACGCCGCGCCCCGCGCCGCTCCCCCGTCCGCGTCCACGACCGACTTCAGCGACTGCCCACCCCTTCCCGACGGCGTCGACCCGGCCCGCTGGAGATGCGAAGTGCACACCGCGGCACCGCGGTTGACGATGGGAAAGGTCACGGTGACGTTCGCCCCCATCACCTTGACGCACGCAGAGGGACCGATGCCGGACGGTGCCGACGGACAGGTGTGGGGCGCGATGCACAGCACGCCGACCGCCGTACCGGGCGGACTGACCGGCACCCCCGCGGGCGATCGCGCGGCGGCCCAGGGACTGGCTATACAGGCGGAGTACGGCGGCCGGTTCGACGCCTACACCGGCCAGTTCAGCCTCCGCTTCCGGCTCCTGGGCCCGCTGCTGCCGCACGGGTGCGCCGTCGGGGCGAGCGCACCCGTCGACTTCCAGCTGAAGCGGTCCGGCCCTTCCACGTGGATCTCCCAGGACCCGCCCGTGATCGCCTTCTCGGCGTACGACGACACGTTCACCGCCCCGGCCGCCGAGGACTGCGGCCCGCTCACCGGCCCCCTCAACCACCGGCTCGGCCTGCCGGCGACCACGGGAAACCTGATGACCTACGACGCCGTGTACACCTTCAAGACCTACGACCAACTCGCGGTGAAGGAGGGCCGACGTCTGCGCTGAGACCGCTTCATCCGAGGCCGGCTCGGTCCTGTCGGCGCAGGGCGTTCAGCAGGGCCGCGCCGCGCTCGGCGTCGTCCACGCTGACCGCGAAGTCGCTACGGCGGCCCCGGGGGCGTACGACCAGACAGTCGCCGGAGCGGAGCATGACCGTCGTGCCGTGGCCGCTGAGGCGGTAGCCCCAGCCGCCGACCTCGGACGGGCGGCGCTGCTCGGCGCGGGCGGACTCGATGGCGGCGGGGGACCAGTGGCGGGAGGGCCAGCCGAGGGGGCCGAACGCCACCTCCAGACCCGCTTCCGACACCTTCGCGCGGACCGAGGAGAACACGCCGCCGGCCAGGGCGATGACACCGCATACCGCGAACACGGGCCACAGGGCGTCAGGGCTCGCCAGGCCGACGCCGAGGGCCACCAGCGTGCCGGCGGCGACCAGGCACGTGGCGGCGGACAGCAACTGGAGCCAGGGGTTGGCCGCGCGGGAGAACCACGCCAGCCGCTCGCCCTCGGGCAGGTCCAGCTCGGGCGGTGCGACGGCGGGCGTGGCGGAGGCGACGTGGACGGCGATCCGCCAGGCGACGGCCAGGGCGGCCCCCGTCAGGGCCAGGATCAGCACGATGGCCCAGACCGGCTGGCGGGCCTCGTGCCAGTCCGTGTGGTCGAGGTTGGCCCGGACGACGGACGCCTGCGCGCCGACGAGGACGGTACCCGTGGGGGCCAGGACGAGCCCCCGCCAGGGGCGGGCGCCCGCCCGCGCACGGCGTCGGCTCACGGACACCGCGAGGGCGATCAGCAGCCAGATCCCGGCCGGGAACACGGCGGCGGCCCACAGCGGCATCGACCCGTCGGGGGTGTCGCCGCCGCTCCAGTGGGTGGCCAGGCGGCCGGGAAGCCGGCCGTGGGCGGCCCAGGGCAGGCCCGCGAGCAGTGCGGCGACGGCCGCGACGCACGCCGCGGTGCCCCAGCGTGGGGCGTGCCCACTGCGCCCACCGCTGTCCGCGGCCGCACCGCTGCCGTTCTTCATGTCGTCCCCGTCCGTCATGAGATCCCCCGGATCATGTCGATGAGGTCGGTGCGGCTGTAGCCGAGCCGGGAGGCTTCGGCGACCAGTTCCCGCACCCTGAGCTGCAGTCCGGACCGCCGGGCGGCCCCCTCGGCCACGGTGATCCCGCGGCCCCGGCGGAACTCCAGCAGGCCCTCGTCCCGCAGTTCGCGCAGGCCACGCAGGACGGTGTTGACGTTGATGTCCAGGGCCTCGGAGAGATCGCGGGCGGAGGGCAGCCGGTCGCCGGCGCGGCACTCGCCCTCGGCGACGGCCCGCCGGATCGCCGCCGCGACCTGCTCGTGCAGGGGGCGGGTGTCGGTCTTGTCCAGACGCAGCAGCATGGTGCCAATGACGCTAGCACCATTCACTTCATTTCATCTCACCGGGCATCGTCCAGGTGGTGTCCGTGTCCGTGTCCGTGTCCGTGTCCGTACCCGCGTCCGTGTCCGTCCCCGTCTCCGTGCTCCGGCCCGTGCCCGGGAACGGCAACGGGCCCGCCGCTGGTCGCGACGGGCCCGTGGATGTCTGTCCGACCAGGCGTCAGCCGAGCTTGGTGAAACCGTAGGAGAGGAGCTTCTTGGCGTCCGACTCGCGCTGCGCGATGGAAGAGGAGGCGAGGACGGTGCCGATGACCGTCCTGCCGTTCCGGGTCGCGGCGAAGACCAGGCAGTACTTGGCCTCCGGGCCGGAGCCGGTCTTCACGCCGATGGTGCCGCTGTAGCTGGAGAGCAGCGTGTTGGTGTTGGTCCACGTCTGCATCGTGCGGGTGCTGCCGGTCTTGGTGATCGTCTTCGCGGTGTACGCCGTCGTCTTGACGATCGCCCGGAAGGTGGCGTTCTTCATCGCGCTGCTGGCGATCTTCGTCAGGTCGCGCGGCGTCGAGAAGTTGTTGCCGTTGCCGATGCCGTCGAACGAGTCGAAGCTCGTGTTCTTCAGCCCCAGGCTCTTGGCGGCGCTGTTCATCTTGCCGATGAAGTTCTTCACGCGCGCGTCGCGCGTGGTGCCGGAGCCGTAGGTGTCGGCGAGCGCGTAGGCGGCGTCGCAGCCGGACGGCAGCATCAGGCCGTACAGCAGCTGGCGGACGGTGACCTTGTCGCCGACGATCAGGTGGGCCTGGGAGGCGTTGTTCTTGACGACGTAGTCGCTGTACGCCTTCTGGATCGTCACCTTCTTGTCGAGGTTGAGGTTCGACTGGGCGAGCACGACCTTGGCGGTCATGATCTTGGTGGTGGACCCGGTGGACCGCTTGGTGTCCGCGGCCTTGGTGTAGAGCGACGCGCCGTTCGCGTTGTTCATCACGTAGCCGCCGGCGGCCACGATCGAGGGCGCCGTGACGGCCTGCGCGGGCACCGCGGTGAGGGCACCGGTCGCGAGCAGCGCGCCGGAGGTGACGGCGACGGCGGCGCCTCTGCGGATACGGGTCCTGCGGGTGCCGTGAATGCCGGTAATCAAAGTGGAGTACCCCGATTGTCTTGAATGCCCCTGAAGCGCGGCCGAGTTGAGGTGGCAAGAGTAGAGGGCCGCACCCATGTGACACGTAAGTAGCACACAAGGTTGTGCGGTTGCTGCCCGGGGATCTCGGTCTCGTCCGGATCGTGGACGCCGGCGCCGCATGCGTACGTGTTGTATCTATCCTGTGGGCATGAAAACGGCCGTCCAGCAGCCAGCGCCCCCGATCAAGCAGCCACCCGCCGCCGACCGCGTCTACACCCACGTCAAACAAGGTGTCCTCGACCGTCGTTACGAGGGCGGGACCCTGCTCACCGAGGGCGAGCTGGCCGAAGCCGTCGGGGTTTCGCGCACCCCGGTGCGCGAGGCGCTGCTGCGACTGGAGGTCGAGGGCCTGATCCGGCTCTACCCGAAGAAGGGCGCGCTCGTGCTGCCCGTCTCCGCGCAGGAGATCGCCGATGTCGTGGAGACCCGGCAGCTGGTCGAGGAGCACGCCGCGCGCAAGGCCGTACCCGCGCCGCCCGCGCTGCTGGAGCGGCTCGCCGCGCTGCTGGAGCAGCAGAAGGCGCAGGCCGCCGCCGGTGATCTGGCCGGCGCGGCGGTGACCGACCGCACCTTCCACGCCGAGATCGTGCGCAGCGGCGGCAACGAGATCCTCTCCCGGCTCTACGACCAACTGCGCGACCGACAGCTGCGGATGGGTGTCGCCGTCATGCACTCGCACCCGGACCGGATCGCCAAGACCCTGGCCGAGCACGAGGAGATCCTGGAAGCGCTGCGTGCCGGGGACGCGCAGGCGGCCGTCGGGATCGTGCACCGGCACGTGTCCTGGTTCGAGCACCTCGCGCGGGGTGAGGTGCGATGAGCGCCACGACGGGCAAGGCCACCCTCCCGGGTGACCCGCCGGGCGGCCGGCGCGCCGTCGCCGTATGGTCCATAGGCGTCGCCGTCTACTTCGTCGCCGTCATCTTCCGTACGTCACTGGGTGTCGCGGGTCTGGACGCCGCCGACCGGTTCCACGTCAACGCCTCCGCGCTGTCCACGTTCTCCATACTTCAGCTGCTGGTCTACGCCGGCATGCAGATACCCGTCGGCCTGCTGGTCGACCGGCTCGGCACGAAGAAGGTGCTGAGCATCGGCGCGGTGCTGTTCACGGCCGGGCAGCTCGGCTTCGCCTTCTCGCCGTCGTACGGCACCGCGCTCGCCTCCCGTGCCCTGCTGGGCTGCGGCGACGCGATGACCTTCATCAGCGTGCTGCGCCTCGGCACCCGGTGGTTCCCCGCCCGGCGCGGTCCGCTGATCGCGCAGCTCGCGGGGCTCGTCGGCATGGCGGGCAACCTGGTCTCCACCCTGGTCCTCGCCCGCCTGCTGCACAGCATCGGCTGGACCCCGGCGTTCGCGGGCAGCGCGCTCGCCGGTGCCGTGGTGCTGGCACTGACGCTGCTGTTCCTGAAGGACCACCCCGAGGGGTACGAGCCGGAGCCGTCCCCGCACCGGGGCGCGGCCTATGTGCGGCGGCAGATCCTGGCCTCCTGGCGGGAGCCGGGGACGCGGCTGGGGCTGTGGGTGCACTTCACCACCCAGTTCCCGGCGATGGTGTTCCTGCTGCTGTGGGGCCTGCCGTTCCTGGTCGAGGCGCAGGGGCTGAGCCGGGCCACGGCCGGCGGGCTGCTGACGCTGGTCGTGCTGTCCAACATGGTGATCGGGCTCGTCTACGGCCAGATCGTCGCGCGGCACCACGCGGCGCGGCTGCCGCTGGCGCTCGGGACGGTGGGGGCCACGGCGCTGATGTGGGCGGCGACGATCGTCTACCCGGGGGAGCGCGCGCCGATGTGGCTGCTGGTGGTGCTGTGTTCGGTGCTCGGGGCGTGCGGGCCGGCGTCGATGCTCGGTTTCGACTTCGCGCGGCCGGCCAATCCGCCCGAGCGGCAGGGGACGGCGTCCGGGATCACCAACATGGGCGGGTTCATCGCCTCGATGACGACGCTGCTCGCGATCGGGGTGCTGCTGGACGCCACCGGTGACGACTACGACGTCGCGTTCTCGGCGGTGTTCGTGCTGCAGGCGCTGGGCGTCAGCCAGATCCTGCGGCTCCGGGGGCGGGCGGCCCGGCGTGAGCGCGAGCGGCTCGTCGCCAGCCGGGTGGAGACGGTCCACGTGCCCGCGGTGTAGCCCCCCACCCGCTGTGACAACCTGCCGTGGCGCTCACCGTCGGCGGCCGCCCGCCACGACATCGGCTACGGCGTCACCGTGAAGTTGCGCAGGATCGCCGCCGTCAGGTCCGGGTCGCCCTCGGTCTTCACCCGGTCCGTCACCGCCTCCGGGGTGACGCGGCCGCAGGCCAGGCGGACGTAGGTCTCCCAGTCGAGGGTGAGCGTGGCGGCGGGGCCGAGGGCCGGGGCCGTCTCCAGGGTGCCCCGGCCCTGGATGTCGACGCGGATCGTGCGCAGGAACTCCACCGGGCCGTGCACGTCGAAGACGATCGCCGAGCTGCGCGGCGCGTTCGCGCCCTTGGCGACGACCTTGGGGAGCGCCTCCAGAAGGACGTCGCGAACCACGTGCGCACCCGGCGAGTCGAGGTTGCCGGGCAGGCCGAGGGCCGTGCGCAGGTCCTGCTCGTGCACCCACACGTCGAACGCCCGGGTGCGGTAGGCGTGTTCCAGGGTGACGTCCTTGCCGAGCGGGCCGCGCACCGTGGTGCCGGGGTCGCGGGACTCGTTGCGGTGCTGACGGCTGCGCCGGATGATCGTGTACTCCAGCTCGGCCGTCATCTCCGGCGCCGTGTGATGGCGGCGGCTGTCGACCTGCATCTCCATGTAGCGCTGGTGCTCGGTCCTGACGTGGAAGAGGTCGCTCGGCAGGGAGTGGATGGGGCGCGGGTCGCCGAGCATCTCGCAGTCCAGGCCGATGACGTGCGACACGACGTCGCGGACCGACCAGCCGGGGCAGGGGGTCCGCCGGTTCCACTCGCTCTCGACGAGCGGCTGCAGCATCCCGGATATCGCTTCGACGGAGTGTGTCCAGGCGTCGGCGTAGGGCTGGAGGGTGGGATGCAGACTCACGGAACGGGACCCCTCGGCGGTCGGTACACGGGCAGGTTGTGGCGGCGTTGCCAGCGGGCGGCGGCGGCACGGCGGTGGGTGTCTGGATCTCCCCCGATTCTCGGCTGCGCTCGAATCGGGGGGACCCCCAAGTTACGCTGCAATCAGTCACCCCGGCAGTGCTTTCGTGTGACGATCGTAGGCCTGTGTGGACGTCTCGAATGCCAGGACGGTGGTAGTGTGCGCGCCTCGCTGATCCAGATCGCCGTGAACGAGGACGAATCGGTCGACTCCCGGCGGCAGCGGGTGGCCGGGCTGGTCCGGGAACAGGCCGGTGCCGATCTCGTGGTCCTCCCCGAGCTGTGGACCACCGGCGCCTTCGCCTACGAGGAGTTCGGCCGCGAGGCCGAGCCGCTCGAAGGGCCGACGTACGAAGCGATGGCCAAGGCCGCGAGCGACGCGGGCGTGTGGCTGCACGCCGGGTCGATCCCGGAGCGCTCCGCATCCGGCAGCGGCTCCGCCGCGGGCGACGGGGCGCTCTACAACACCTCTCTCGTCTTCTCCCCCTCCGGTGAACTGGCCGCCGCCTACCGCAAGATCCACCGCTTCGGCTTCGACAAGGGCGAGGCCGTGCTGATGGGCGCGGGGCAGGAGCTGGTGACGGTCCGGCTGCCCGGGACCACGCTGGGCGTGGCCACCTGCTACGACCTCCGTTTCCCCGAACTCTTCCGCGGGCTGGTCGACGCCGGCGCCGAGATCCTCGTCCTCCCGGCGGGGTGGCCCGAGCGGCGGCGCGCGCACTGGACGCTGCTGGCTCAGGCGCGTGCGGTGGAGAACCAGGCGTTCGTGCTCGCCTGTGGAACGGCCGGGACGCACGCCGGGGTTCCCCAGGCCGGTCACTCGATCGTGGTGGATCCGTGGGGCGAGGTGCTCGCCGAGGCGGGCCCGGGCGAGGAGGTCCTCACGGTCGACCTCGACCCGGCGAAGGTGGCCGCCACCCGCGAGCAGTTCCCCGCCCTGAAGGACCGGGTCCTCGGCCTGCGCCCGCCGCACGACACCCCCTAGTCCTCCTCGCGCTCCTTCTCCGCGAGGTGGATCACGCACACCGCCACGGCGATCAGCAGGGCCGGGTCCGCGTCCTCGCGGACGACGTCGACGCCGTAGGTCTCCCGCAGGTGCAGCCGGCGGCGGGAGATCACCGCGAGGAGTTCGCCGTCGTACTCGACCGCGAACTCGCGGTCCAGGATCTTCCCGCTGACGTCCAGCTCGCTGCCGTCGGCCAGGGCGACCCGGTAGTGGTTGCGCAGCAGGGACAGGCGTTTGCGGCGGATCCTGGCCAGGCCCTCGCCGTCCCGCTCGATCACCATCGTGTCGCGCAGCGCGAACATCTTCTGGTGGATGTCGATCAGGACGCGTCCGTGGGCGTCCTTCAGCTCGAAGGTGTCCCGCAGCCGCATCGCCTTGCCGTCGACGAGGAACATCTTCCGGCCGTGTTCGTCCTCGATCCAATAGTCTTCACCGATGCCGAGGAGCCGGTCGCGTACGAGGAATCTCATGCGGGTACCGTTCCCCGCCGTTCCTTGATCATCACCGGACCGCCGGCCCGAAGCGCCTGCGGTACGCCGATGGGCTGAGCCCCGTCTCCCGGCGCAGCCGGGCCCGCAGATTCGCCGCCGTACCGAGGCCGCTGCGGGCCGCGACGGCGTCCAGGCGCTCCTCGCCCCGCTCTATCAGCCGGCAGGCCAGGGCTACGCGCTCGCCGGTGAGCCAGGCCAGCGGGGTCGTGCCGAGTTGCGCGCGGAAGCGGCGGTGCAGCGTGGCGGGGCTGACGGCCGCGCGGGCGGCGAGCTCCGCCACGGACAGCGGCTCCGCCAGCCGTTCCTGCGCCCAGGCCAGCAGCGGGCCGAGCGACTCGTCGGGCACGTCGGGCACCGGGCGCTCCACGAACTGCCGCTGGCCGCCGTCCCGGTGGGCGGCGAAGACGAGGCGCCGGGAGACGGCGTTCGCGAGTTCGGCGCCGTGGTCGCGGCGCCAGACGTGCAGCCCGAGGTCGAGCGCGGCCGCGCTGCCGGCGGCCGTGAGCAGGTCGCCCTCGTCCACGAACAGCACGCCCGGCTCCAGCAGCACCCCGGGATGCAGCTCCCGGAACTTGTCCGCCCACATCCAGTGCGTGGTGGCGCGCCGGCCGTCGAGCAGTCCCGCCTCGGCGAGGGCGAAGCTGCCGGTGCAGAAGCTGATGATCCGTGCTCCACGCGCGTGCGTGCGGCGGATGGCGTCGAGGACGTCGGCGCCGCGCGGTACGACGTTGTCGGGGCGGCCCGGTACGACGAGGGTGTCGGCCTCGTCCACCGCCTCCAGGCCGGACACGCCGGTCAGGGTGAAGAAGCCGTGGTTCATCCGGGCCGCGGAGCCGGGCGTGCACAGCGTCACCTCGTACAGCGGCCCCGGGAAGCCCAGTTCGGGCCGCGGCAGGCCGAACAGCTCGGTGGCGACGCCGACCTCGAAGGGGTTGGTGCCCTCGTCGACGATCACGACGACCCGGTGTTGAGAGGATCTTTGCGGCATATGCGATTCCTAGCACTCGTGCGAGCAGCCCGGCCACCCGCACGATGACCGCATGGAACCCATCGAACCCATCGAGCCCATCTCGCTGGACAAGGCCTTCGCCTCCTTCGACGCGTGCTGGAGCCCCCGTATCGTCGCCGCCGTCAACGACTACGACGTCCGTATCGCCAAGTTCGAGGGCGAGCACGTCTGGCACGTGCACGAGGACACCGACGAGTTCTTCCTGGTCCTCGACGGGGAGGTGCACCTGGGGCTGCGCGAACCGGCCGGCGAGCGCACGGTCGTCCTGACCAGGGGGTCGGTGTTCACCGTCCCGCGCGGCACCTTTCACAAGCCGTCCGCGCCCCGGCGCGCCGAGGTCCTCCTCTTCGAGCCCACCGGCACCCTCTCGGTCGGCGACCGGCACGAGGAGGTGCCGGACCACGTGGACGCGACCACGGGCCACGCCCTGTCCTGACCCGGTGCCGGAGCCGGGTGGCACTCCTGGATCCATGACAGGCCGGGGGCGCCGCGGTGGCGCCCCCCGAGTCGCCGGCTAGCCCTCCAGGAACGCCGTCAGCGCGTTCGCCAGGAGGAACGGGTCGTCGGCGCCGCAGAGTTCGCGGGCGCTGTGCATCGACAGGATCGCCGCGCCGATGTCGACCGTGCGGATGCCGTGGCGGGCCGCGGTGATCGGGCCGATCGTGGTGCCGCAGGGCATGGAGTTGTTGGAGACGAAGGTCTGGAAGGGGACGTTCGCCTTCTCGCAGGCCGCGGCGAAGACCGCCCGGCCCGAACCGTCCGTGGCGTAGCGGTTGTTGACGTTGACCTTGAGGATGGGGCCGCCGTTGACCCGGGGGTGGTGGGTGGGGTCGTGGCGCTCGGCGTAGTTGGGGTGGACGGCGTGGCCCGTGTCGGAGGACAGGCAGACGGTGCCGGCGAAGGCGCGGGCGCGGTCCTCGTAGGAGCCGCCGCGGGCGAACACCGAGCGTTCCAGGACCGAGCCGAGCAGCGGGCCGTCCGCGCCGGTGTCCGACTGGGAGCCGTTCTCCTCGTGGTCGAAGGCGGCGAGGACCGGGATGCGGGTGAGGGCGGCGCCGGAGGTCGCGGCCGAGGCGAGGGCGGCGGTGGCCGCGTGCACCGACAGCAGGTTGTCCATGCGCGGGCCGGCGAGCAGTTCCCGGTCGCGGCCGAGATAGGCCGGCGCCTCCACCGGGTGCACCATCAGGTCCCAGCCGGCCACCGAGCCGGCCGCGAGCCCGGCCTCCTGCTCCAGGAAGGCGATGAGGTCGCCCTCGCGCACGTCGTTGCCGAGGCCCCACACCGGCTGGAGGTGGCGCTGCTTGTCGAGCTTGAGGCCCTCCGTGGACACCGAGCGGTCCAGGTGGATCGCCAGCTGGGGGACGCGCAGCAGCGGACGGTCCACGTTCACCAGGACCGAGGAGCCGTCGCGCAGGGTCAGCCGGCCGGCCAGGCCCAGGTCGCGGTCCAGCCAGGAGTTCATCAGCGGGCCGCCGTAGATCTCGACGGCGACCTGGCGCCAGCCGTGCGCACCGCTGTCCGGCTGCGGCTTGACGCGCAGGTTCGGGGAGTCGGTGTGCGCGCCGACGATGTGGAACGGGGTGTGCGGCTCGGCGCCCTCGGGGACGTACCACGCGACGATCGCGCCGCCGCGCAGCACGTACCTGCCGCCGCTCCCCGCGGCGGAGGCCGCCGATGTCCGCGCGTCCCAGGCGTCCGTCTCCGAGACCTGGCGGAAGCCGGCCTTCTCCAGCCGCGCCGCGGTGGTCGCCACCGCGTGGTACGGCGACGGTCCGGCCGCCAGGAAGGACATCAGGTCGTCGGTGTGGCCGCGGTCGAAGCGGGCAGCGGGTGCGCTCATGGGTTCACCTTAACGACGGGCGCGGGCCCGCTCCCCCGGAAGGGAAGCGGGCCCGCGCGACGGACCTACGGGATCAGAACGCGGCCTCGTCCAGCTCCATCAGGTCCAGCTCGACGCCCGCGGCGACCTTGCGGGCGAGGGTGACGCCGGGCAGGACGTTCGCGGCGAAGAACTTCGCCGCGGCGATCTTGCCGGTGTAGAAGGCCTGGTCCTTCGCCGAGGCGGTGGCCAGCTTCTCGGCGGCGATGGCGGCGCCCTTGAGGAGCAGGTAGCCGATGACGACGTCGCCGGAGGCCAGCAGCAGGCGGGTGGTGTTCAGGCCCACCTTGTAGATGTTCTTGGTGTCCTGCTCGGTGGCCGCGAGGTCGGTCAGCATCAGGCCGACGATGGCCTCCAGCTCGACGGCCGCCTTGGCCAGGTGCTCACGGGCGCCGGACAGCTCCTCGCCGCCGGTGCCGAGCGCCAGGAACTTCTTGATGTCCTCGGCGAGGGCGTTCAGCGCGGCGCCCTGGTTGCGGACGATCTTCCGGAAGAAGAAGTCCTGGCCCTGGATCGCCGTGGTGCCCTCGTAGAGGGTGTCGATCTTGGAGTCCCGGATGTACTGCTCGATCGGGTACTCCTGGAGGAAGCCGGAGCCGCCGAAGGTCTGGAGCGACTGGGCGAGCTGCTCGTAGGCCTTCTCGGAGCCGTAGCCCTTGACGATCGGCAGGAGCAGGTCGTTCAGCGCGTGCTCGGCGGCGGCGTCCTCGCCGTTCGCCTCCTTGACCTGGATCGCGTCCTGGACGGAGGCGGTGTACAGCACGAGGGCGCGCATGCCCTCGGCGTACGCCTTCTGCGTCATCAGCGAGCGGCGCACGTCGGGGTGGTGGGTGATGGTGACCTTGGGCGCGGCCTTGTCCATGAACTGCGCGAGGTCCGGACCCTGGACGCGCTCCTTGGCGTACTCCAGCGCGTTCAGGTAGCCGGTGGAGAGCGTGGAGATCGCCTTCGTGCCGACCATCATGCGGGCGAACTCGATGATGCGGAACATCTGGCGGATGCCCTCGTGCTTGTCACCGATGAGCCAGCCCTTGGCGGGGTGCCGGTCACCGAAGGTCATCTCGCAGGTGTTGGAGGCCTTCAGGCCCATCTTGTGCTCGACGTTGGTGGCGTAGACGCCGTTGCGCTCGCCCAGCTCGCCGGTCTCGAAGTCGAATTCGTACTTCGGCACGAGGAAGAGGGACAGGCCCTTGGTGCCGGGGCCGGCGCCCTCGGGGCGGGCGAGGACGTAGTGGAGGATGTTCTCCGACATGTCGTGCTCACCGGAGGTGATGAAGCGCTTCACGCCCTCGATGTGCCAGGAGCCGTCCTCCTGCTGGACGGCCTTGGTGCGGCCGGCGCCCACGTCGGAGCCCGCGTCGGGCTCGGTGAGCACCATCGTGGAGCCCCACTGCTTCTCCACGGCGATCTTGGCGATGTGCTTCTGGACCTCGTTGCCCTCCTCGAAGAGGATGCCGGCGAACGCCGGGCCCGAGGAGTACATCCACACGGCCGGGTTGGCGCCCAGGATCAGCTCGGCGTAGGCCCAGATCAGGGAGCGCGGCGAGGTGGTGCCGCCGATCTCCTCGGGCAGGCCGAGACGCCAGTACTCGGAGTCCATGAAGGCCTGGTAGCTCTTCTTGAAGGACGCGGGGACCGGCGCGGTGTTGGTCTCCGGGTCGAAGACCGGCGGGTTGCGGTCGGCGTCGGCGAAGGACTCGGCCAGCTCGTTCTCGGAGAGGCGGGTCAGCTCCTCCAGGACGCTCTTGGCGGTCTCGACGTCCATCTCCTCGAACGGGCCGGTGCCGTACACCTTGTCGCGCCCCAGTACTTCGAAGAGGTTGAACTCGATGTCGCGGAGATTCGACTTGTAGTGCCCCATGGCGACGGCTCCGTAGAGGGATCGGCGAGGCACTGACTCCTCGCAACCTAATTCACGTACCAACAAGTAGCTACGATGATGCTACCCGTCGGTAATAAGACGCAACCCCTATCGGCCCGAGTGTGAGAAGGGTCTACTCCGCGAGGGTTCTGCCGCTCAGCCCCTGCGCCGCCCCGGGCCTCGGTACGCTTGCGCCCATGTACGGATACGGCCAGCCCATGGACGGTGGTGCTGCTCAGCAGCAGTACGGCTCGGCGCAGCAGCAGATGCAGGGCGGAGTCGGCGGGTACGGCCAGCAGCCGCCGCTCTACCCGGAGCCGTCCCCGCCCTCCCTCGCGGACGCGGTGCGCGCCTTCACCACCGGGCAGATGGCCGCCGAGGACTTCCAGCAGATCTTCGCCACGTCGAAGGTGTACTGCCCGCGCGGTGACACCCCCGGCTTCCTCGCCCTGCACAACACCCAGCAGCCGGTGATCCCGATGTTCACCTCGCTAAAGGAGCTGCGCCGGTACGCGGGCAAGGAGTCCAAGTACTTCGTGATCACCGGCGCCGAGGTGATCGACCTGCTGCCGACCGGCTACGGCTTCGTCCTGGACATGGAGGGCGAGCACCGGATGGTGTTCGACGCGAAGGCCGTCGAGCAGATGGTGGACTTCGCGATGCGCCGGATGTACGGCGGCTGAGCCGCGCGCCGTCTCGACCGAGAGAGCCCGGAGGGAATGCCCTCCGGGCTCTTCGCGTTAGGGGTGGCAGAAAGTTCAACGCTCAACTAAAGTGGGCGCACAAGGAGGTACCGACCATGCCTGCAGTGACCGTCGAGAACCCGTTGACGCTGCCCCGCGTGACCGCACCCGCCGACGCCGTCGCGCGTCCGGTGCTGGCTGTCAGCACCGCTCCGAGCGGTTTCGAGGGCGAGGGTTTCCCCGTCCGCCGGGCGTTCGCGGGGATCAACTACCGCCACCTCGACCCGTTCATCATGATGGACCAGATGGGCGAGGTGGAGTACGCGCCGGGCGAGCCCAAGGGCACCCCCTGGCATCCGCACCGCGGCTTCGAGACCGTCACCTACATCATCGACGGCACTTTCGACCACCAGGACAGCCACGGCGGTGGCGGCACCATCACCAACGGTGACACCCAGTGGATGACCGCCGGTTCGGGCCTGCTGCACATCGAGGCCCCGCCGGAGTCCCTCGTGGTGTCCGGCGGCCTCTTCCACGGCCTCCAGCTGTGGGTGAACCTGCCCGCCAAGGACAAGATGATGGCGCCGAGGTACCAGGACATCCGCGGCGGCCAGGTCCAGCTGCTCACCTCCCCCGACGGCGGCGCGCTGCTCCGCGTCATCGCGGGCGAGCTGGACGGCCACCAGGGCCCCGGGATCACGCACACGCCGATCACGATGATCCACGCGACGCTGGCGCCGGGTGCGGAGATCACCCTGCCGTGGCGCGAGGACTTCAACGGCCTGGCGTACGTCCTGGCGGGGCGCGGTGCGGTCGGTGCCGAGCGGCGTCCGGTCCACCTGGGCCAGACCGCGGTGTTCGGCGCCGGGTCCTCGCTGACCGTCCGCGCGGACGAGAAGCAGGACAGCCACACCCCGGACCTGGAGATCGTCCTCCTCGGCGGACAGCCGATCCGTGAGCCCATGGCGCACTACGGCCCGTTCGTCATGAACACCCGCGAGGAGCTCCAGCAGGCCTTCGAGGACTTCCAGAAGGGCCGGCTGGGGACGATCCCGGCGGTGCACGGCATGACCGGCGAGGGCCCGCAGGGCTGACTCGGTTGGTTCAAGGAAACAGGGCACACGTCCGGCGGTCATGATCCGCTGGACGTGTGCATCTGCTCCCCGATCCCGTCCGGCGTCTCGCCGCCTGGTGCGCCGTGCTGCTGCTCGTCGCGGGGGTGGGCTGGGTCGGGGTCCGGCTGTGCGGGGAGTTCCGTACGGCCGTCACGCCGGTGCTGCTCGCGCTGCTCGGCACCGCGCTGCTCGGGCCGTTGTACCGGCAGCTCGTCGCGGCGCGGGTACAGCCGTCGGTGGCGGCCGCCCTGACCTGCGTCGCCGTCGTGGCCGTGGTCGGCGGGGCCGTGTACATCGTCGTCGCCGCGCTCGTCGACACCGGGGACCAGATCATCTCCTCGCTGCGGGCCGCCGCCAAGAGCGTGTCCCAGCACTTCGGGGCCGCCGGGACCGGGCTGGACGACCTGGCCGCCAACTCCCGCAAGCTGCTGGCCAAGTTCGGCGGGACGGCCGCCTCCAACGTGATCAGCGGGGTGAGCGTCGCCGCCGAGAGCATCGCCATGGCGGTCCTCGCCCTGCTGCTCGTCTTCTTCTTCCTGCGCGACTCCCACCGGGCCGTCGAGGGCCTGCGCGCCATCGCGCCCGGGGACACCGCCGACACCGTGGAGGCCATCGCCCGGCGGGCCTTCGAGGCGGTGGAGGGGTTCATGCGCGGTACGACGCTCATCGCGCTCATCGACGCCGTCTGCATCACCGTCGGCCTGCTGGTCCTGCGGGTGCCCGGCGCGATCGGGCTCGGCGCGCTGGTCTTCGTCGGCGCCTACATCCTCTATCTCGGCGCCTTCCTCTCCGGCGCGGTGGCCGTCCTGGTCGCCCTCGCCGACCGCGGCTTCGTCATCGCGCTGTGGGCGCTCGGCGTCGTCCTCGCCGTACAGGTGCTGGAGGGGCATGTGCTGCAGCCGGTCATCCAGAGCCGGACCGTGCAGATGCATCCGGCGGTGGTGATGCTCGCGATCACCGCCGGGGCGTCCGTCGCCGGCATCCTCGGCATGCTGCTCGCCGTACCGCTGACCGCGGCCGCCTTCGGAGTGGTGCAGGAACTGCGCGGCCGTTACGCGGCGCCGCCCTCCGTGGCCGCCTCGGCCTCGCCGACGCCGTCGGACCCGTCGGCCCCGCCCCCGGACTCGTAGAGCGCGAACCAGATGCTCTTGCCCTCGCCCCGGGGGTCCACACCCCAGGCGTCGGCGAGGAGCTCGACCAGCATCAGGCCGCGCCCGGAGGAGGCCAGCTCGCCGGGGCGGCGCCGGTGGGGCAGGTCGTCGCCCGTGTCCGTGACCTGCGCCCGGAGCCGGCGCGCCCCCGGTTCGCCGGTCACCTCGGCCAGCAGCAGCGCGTCGGTGTCGGTGTGGACGAGGACGTTGGTGACCATCTCCGAGACGAGCAGCACCGCCGAGTCGACCTGGTCCGGCGAGGCCCAGTCGTGCAGCAGCTCGCGCAGGTGCTGGCGGGCCTCGGTGATCCGGTCCGGCTCGTCCTGCGCCACCGACAGCAGGGTGCGCCGGACCGCGGGCCGGGCGGTGCGCTCCGGCGTCCGGCACAGCAGCACCAGCGCGATGTCGTCCTCGCGGCGGTCGGCCAGCGGGCCGGTGGTGTGGTGCGAGGACGGCCCGTGCACGCCCTGCACCAGCGCGTCCGCCAGCGACTCCAGGCCGGCCGCCCCCTGCTGGGCGTCCGCCGGGTGGTCCTCCAGGATCGCGCGCAGCCGCAGCCAGCCGCTGTCGATGTCGTGCCCGCCGGTCTCCAGCAGGCCGTCGGTGCACAGCATCATCGTCTCGCCGGGTTCGAGGGCGAAGCGGGTCGTCGGGTAGTCGGCGTCCGGGTCGATGCCGAGCGGCAGCCCGCCCGCCGTCGGCCGCATCATCACCGTGCCGTCGGCCATCCGGATCGCCGGGTGCGGGTGTCCGGCGCGGGCGATCTCCAGCATCCCGGTCGCCGGGTCCACCTCGATGTACACGCAGGTCGCGAACCGCAGGTCGGCCGACTGGTCGGCGTGGTCGGCACGGGCGTCGCGGGTGTCGTGGCCGTCGTGGGTGATGCCGTGCAGGAACCGGGAGACACGGGAGAGCACGGCGTCCGGGCGGTGGCCCTCGGAGGCGTAGGCGCGCAGGGCGATGCGCAGCTGGCCCATCAGGCCCGCCGCCCGTACGTCATGGCCCTGGACGTCCCCGACGACCAGCGCGAAGCGGCCGGAGGGCAGCGGGATCATGTCGTACCAGTCGCCGCCGACCTGGAGCCCGCCGCCGGTCGGGATGTACCGGGCGGCCACCCGCATGCCCGGGATCTTCGGGCCGAGCGAGGGCAGCATGGAGCGCTGGAGGCCCTCCGTCAGCTCGCGCTCGGACTCGACGGCACTGGCCCGGGACAGCGCCTGGGCGAGCATCCGGGCGACCGTGGTGAGCACCGCGCGCTCGTCGGGCGTGAACGCCACCGGGCAGGTGAAGGCGGCCAGCCAGGCGCCCATCGTGTGCCCGGCGACCGTCAGCGGCAGAAAGGCCCAGGACCGGCGGCCGAAGGGCTGGGCGAGCGGCCAGGTGACGGGGTAGCGCTCCTTGTACTCCTGCGGCGAGGAGAGATAGACCGCCCGGCCGGTGCGGGCGACCTCGGCCGCCGGGTAGTCGGTGGCCAGCGGCATGTCCGAGAACGGATTCATGTCGCCGGGCTCGTGCCCGTGCTGGCCGGTGATCGTCAGCCGGTCGCCCTGGACCCCGAAGACCACCAGCCCGTCCGGGGAGAAGCCCGGCATCGACAGACCGCCGGCCACCCGCAGCACCTCCTCGGTCGACCGGGCCTCCGCCAGAGCCCGGCCCGCGTCCAGCAGGAACGCCTCCCGTGAGCGCCGCCAGTCCCCGGTGACCGCGCTGCGCCCGGCCGGTGTGCCCGGGGCCGGCTCGGTGACCTCCTGGAGGGTGCCGATCAGCTCGAAGGCCTGCCGCTCACGGTCGTAGGACGGCTTCGACCGGCTGCGCACGACCCGCAGGACGTTCCCCCGCTCGTCCATGATCCGGATGCGTACCTCGGCGAGCGTGCCCTCGGCGACCGCCAGCGGCACCACCCCGGTGATCTCGTTCCAGTCGGCCGGGTGCAGCCGGGCCCGCGCCTGGGCCTCCGTGAGGGTGGCGGGCTCCGCGGGCAGCCCGAGCAGCCGCGCCGCCTCCGCGTCGACGGTGACCAGTCCTGTGGCCGTGTCCCAGTGCCACAGCCCGGTCGCGAGGGCGGCGAGGACGTCCCCGACGGACGGAAGCGGCTCGCCTGTACGCATTGCCCCACTTTAGGAAGATCCGAGCGGAGGGTGCCACCGTAGGAACGGGAGGAACCCGCCCGCCCTCGCATACGGAGGATCCTCCAGTCGGGGACGCGGAAAAGGGTGGAGAGCCGATCTTGGGGTGCCCGGTACCCTTGATGGGTCCGGGCCCCGTGCCCGATTCGGTCAGGGAGAGCACCCTGGCGGACCACGAACGAAGGACGATGAACGACGATGCATCGGTACAGGTCCCACACCTGCGGCCAGCTCCGCGCCTCTGACGTCGACACCGACGTCCGGCTGAGTGGCTGGCTGCACAATCGGCGCGACCTGGGCGGCATCCTCTTCATCGATCTGCGCGACCACTACGGCATCACGCAGCTGGTCGCCCGCCCCGGCACGCCCGCGTACGAGGCCCTGGACACGATCTCCAAGGAGTCCACGGTCCGCGTCGACGGCCGCGTTGTTTCACGTGGAACCGAGAACATCAACCCCGAGCTGCCCACGGGCGAGATCGAGGTCGAGGTCTCCGAGGTCGAGCTGCTCGGCGCGGCCGCCCCGCTGCCCTTCACCATCAACGCCGAGGACGGGGTCAACGAGGAGCGGCGCCTGGAGTACCGCTTCCTGGACCTGCGCCGCGAGCGCATGCACCGCAACATCATGCTGCGTACGGCGGTCATCTCCGCGATCCGCCACAAGATGACCGCGCTCGGCTTCAACGAGATGGCGACGCCGATCCTGTCCGCGACCTCCCCCGAGGGCGCCCGCGACTTCGTCGTCCCCTCCCGGCTCAACCCCGGCAAGTTCTACGCCCTGCCGCAGGCCCCGCAGCAGTTCAAGCAGCTGCTGATGATCTCCGGCTTCGACCGCTACTTCCAGATCGCGCCCTGCTTCCGCGACGAGGACGCCCGCGCCGACCGCTCGCCGGGCGAGTTCTACCAGCTCGACGTCGAGATGAGCTTCGTCGAGCAGGAGGACGTCTTCCAGCCGATCGAGCGGCTGATGACCGAGCTGTTCGAGGAGTTCGGCGGCGGTCGCCACGTCACCTCCCCCTTCCCGCGGATCCCGTTCCGCGAGGCGATGCTGAAGTACGGCTCCGACAAGCCGGACCTGCGCGCCCAGTTGGAGCTGGTGGACATCACCGACGTCTTCGAGGGCTCGGAGTTCAAGGCCTTCGCCGGCAAGCACGTGCGCGCCCTGCCGGTGCCGGATGTCTCCGCCCAGCCGCGCAAGTTCTTCGACCAGCTCGGCGATTTCGCCGTCTCCCTCGGCGCCAAGGGCCTGGCCTGGGTCCGCGTCGGCGAGGACGGCGCGCTGTCCGGCCCGATCGCGAAGTTCCTCACCGAGGAGAACGTCGCCGAGCTGACCAAGCGCCTCTCGCTCGCCCCCGGCCACGCGATCTTCTTCGGCGCGGGCGAGTTCGACGAGGTCTCCAAGATCATGGGCGCCGTCCGCGTCGAGGCCGCCAAGCGCGCCGGCCACTTCGAGGAGAACGTCTTCCGGTTCTGCTGGATCGTCGACTTCCCGATGTACGAGAAGGACGAGGACACCGGCGCGATCGACTTCTCGCACAACCCCTTCTCGATGCCGCAGGGCGGCCTGGAGGCCCTTGAGACCCAGGACCCGCTGGACATCCTGGGCTGGCAGTACGACATCGTCTGCAACGGCGTCGAGCTGTCCTCCGGCGCGATCCGGAACCACGAGCCGGAGATCATGCTGAAGGCCTTCGAGATCGCGGGCTACGACCGCGAGACCGTCGAGGAGAAGTTCGCGGGCATGCTCCGCGCGTTCCGCTTCGGCGCCCCGCCGCACGGCGGCATCGCCCCCGGCGTGGACCGCATCGTCATGCTCCTCGCGGACGAGCCCAACATCCGCGAGACGATCTCCTTCCCGCTCAACGGCAACGCCCAGGACCTGATGATGGGCGCGCCGACCGAGCTGGAGGAGGCCCGGCTGCACGAGCTGCACCTGAACATCAGGAAGCCGCAGCCGAAGTAGACAGTGCGTGGGGCCGAGGCCCGGAACCCCGAGGCGGGTTCCGGGCCTCAGCCGTTGTCGGCGTCCTCGTCGTCGGTGTCCTCGTCGTCGGTGTCGGAGAACTCCTCGTCGGGAGACGCGCCGTCCTCCAGTAGCCGTTCGGCGATGTCGTCGGACCAGTGCTGGGCCCAGGCGCGCAGGGCGACGACCTCGTTCTCGTCCAGCCCGTAGCGCAGGAAGTCCCGGTCGGCGTAGAAGTCCGTGCCGGTCAGCCGGGACTGGAGGGTGGGCAGGTCGAAGGGGTCGTGGGCGTGCCGGCGGCCCAGCTCCTCCAGGCCGGGCAGCGGGAACCGGGCGGCCGCGGCCCGCGCGTCGACCAGGTCGACGGCGGCGCCCCGGTCGTACAGCGCGCGGATCTTCGTACCGACCGCGTCCGCCAGGGACAGCGTGGGGCCGTACTCGGTGAGGCACGGCGGCCGCCAGAGCGCCTCCTTGTGCAGCGCGAGCGCGCACTCCTCGCCGCTCTCGGGGTCGGTGACCGTCAGCTGAGCGGTGAGTGGGCCGACGGTCCCGGTCCGCACCCTGCGGCCCCGTGCCTCCAGCGCGGCGGCCACGGCACCGGCGATCATCCGCAGGTCCTCGGGGCTCTCCGTGGCGAAGTCGAGGTTCGCGTGCGGCCGGTGCAGCAGACCGTGCGCCTGGAGGGCGTAGCCGCCGGCGAGCACCAGCCCGTGGGGGCCGCCCGCGGTGACGACGTCGGCGAGCAGCCGGCGGTGGGGTTCGGGGAGGTGGACGTGGTGGTTCACGACATCGGACTCTGCCAGAGAGAATTCCGGGAAGGCCGGCAACTCTTCGCGGCGCGGCGGCCACTGAGGGGACGTGAGGCAAGTCCAGCGACCTCAGAAGGACTTTCCCGCGGCAGTTCCCTCCCACCGCCGGTCCCTCCGCAAGCGGCGCACGCTCGCCGTGTCCGCCGCCGTCGTGGCCGCGGGTGCCGGCGTCGGGGTGTTCGTGATGAACGCGAACGCCGACGCCGTCGACCTGTACCACCAGACGCTCCCCGCCAAGGACGGCTGGGCCGCCTCGGGCACCGGGACCACCGGCGGCGCGAAGGCCGTCTCCTCGGCGCCCTCCTCGCTACGGACTACGGCTCGGTCAGCCCTCGTCGCCGCCGAAGCGCTCCTTGTACGCCGCCAGGTCCTCGTCGGTCAGCTTGGCGAACAGGACCGGCGGGACGGTGAAGGCGGTGCCCGGCGGGACGGAGGCGAGGGACCTGGCCTCGTCCGGGGTGACCCAGGTCGCGGTGTCCTCGGTCAGGGCGAACGCCTCGCGCATCGCCTTGGCCGTGGCCGGGATCAGCGGCTCGGAGACCACCGCGTACAGGTGGATCAGGTTCATCGCCGTACGCAGCGTCAGGGCGGCCGCGTCCTTGTCGGTCTTGATCTCCAGCCAGGGGGCCTTCTCCTCCAGGTAGGAGTTGCCGGCCGACCACAGGGCGCGCAGGGCTGCGGCCGCCTTGCGGAACTGGAGGGTCTCCATGTGGCCCTCGTACTCGGCGAGGAGCTCGGCGATCTGCTCGCCCAGCTTCGTCTCGGCCTCGCCGGGCGTGCCGCCCTCCGGGACCGCGTCGCCGAAGCGCTTCCTGGAGAAGGACAGGACGCGGTTGACGAAGTTGCCGAGGGTGTCGGCGAGGTCCTTGTTGACCGTGGCGGTGAAGTGCTCCCAGGTGAAGGACGAGTCGTCCGACTCGGGCGCGTTGGCGATCAGGAAGTAGCGCCAGTAGTCGGCGGGCAGGATCTCCAGGGCCTGGTCGGTGAAGACGCCGCGCTTCTGCGAGGTGGAGAACTTGCCGCCGTAGTACGTCAGCCAGTTGAAGGCCTTGACGTAGTCGACCATCTTCCAGGGCTCGCGGATGCCGAGCTCCGTGGCCGGGAACATCACCGTGTGGAAGGGGACGTTGTCCTTGGCCATGAACTCGGTGTACCGGACGTCCTCGGCCTCGTACCACCAGGACTTCCAGTCGCGGTTCTCCGGGTCCTGGTCCGCCCACTCCTTCGTCGCGCCGATGTACTCGATCGGGGCGTCGAACCAGACGTAGAAGACCTTGCCCTCGGCGGCCAGCTCCGGCCAGGTGTCGGCCGGGACCGGGACGCCCCAGTCCAGGTCACGGGTGATCGCGCGGTCGTGCAGGCCTTCGGTCAGCCACTTGTGGGCGATCGAGGAGGCCAGCTGCGGCCAGTCCTTGTCGTGCTTGGCGACCCACTCGCGGACCTCGTTCTCCAGCTTGGACTGGAGGAGGAAGAGGTGCTTGGTCTCGCGCACTTCGAGGTCCGTGCTGCCGGAGATCGCCGAGCGCGGGTTGATCAGGTCGGTCGGGTCCAGCACGCGGGTGCAGTTCTCGCACTGGTCGCCGCGGGCCTTGTCGTAACCGCAGTGGGGGCAGGTGCCCTCGACGTAGCGGTCGGGCAGGAAGCGGCCGTCGGCGGGGCTGTACACCTGCCGGATCGCGCGCTCCTCGATGAAGCCGTTCTCGTTCAGCCGGCGGGCGAAGTGCTGGGTGATCTCGCGGTTCTCCGGGGACGAGCTGCGGCCGAAGTAGTCGAACGCGAGCGCGAAGCCGTCGTAGACCGCCTTCTGGGCGTCGTGCGCCTGCGCGCAGAACTCGGCGACCGGCAGACCCTGCTCCTTGGCGGCCAGCTCGGCGGGGGTGCCGTGCTCGTCCGTCGCACAGATGTAGAGGACGTCGTGGCCGCGCTGGCGGAGGTACCGGGAGTACACGTCCGCCGGGAGCATGGACCCCACCATGTTGCCCAGGTGCTTGATCCCGTTGATGTACGGAAGGGCGCTGGTGATGAGGTGTCGAGCCATCGTGGCTGCTCCCAGGTCGCTGCTTTTTCTGCGGTTTCGAACCTTGAAATCGTAGCCGACAGGGGTGGGCCGCCCGCTTCCCGTTTTGCAGGGTGGGACCCGGAGGGAAGGGGGCGGCCCGGTGGACACACGGTGACTACTGTCGGTTACGGCTTCCAGTCGATCAGTACGCCGTCGTACAGCTCGGTGTCCGTCAGCTCGCGGGGGGTCGGGCCCGCGTGGAAGAAGGACGTGTTGGGGGTCTTCAGCTTGCGGAGGTAGTCGAAGGCCTTGTTGTCGTGGTCTCCGAAGGCGACGAAGGAGAAGAAGACGGCGGGGTGGGAGCCGGCGGCCGCGGTGAGGGCCTGGGTGGCGGGGGTCTTGGCGTCGGGGGCGCCGTCGGTCTGGAAGACGACGAGGGCGGGTGTGCCGGGGCCGTCGTCGTCGTTGGCGTTGGCGTCGTTGTGTTGGTCGTAGTGGGCGAGTACGGCTTCCACGGCGGCGTGGTAGCTGGTACGGCCCAT
The DNA here is from genome assembly GCF_055558375.1 of Streptomyces sp. NPDC025793. Taxonomy (NCBI): domain Bacteria; kingdom Bacillati; phylum Actinomycetota; class Actinomycetes; order Kitasatosporales; family Streptomycetaceae; genus Streptomyces; species Streptomyces sp. NPDC025793. The sequence goes on from NZ_JBVHMR010000002.1 coordinate 353,015, forward strand.
GCGGCCGAGGCCGGCGTGGACGTCGTCGATCTTCGTCTCGTGGTCCGGGGTGAGGGTGAGGTCGGTGGTGCCGTCGATCTCCGTGGAGAAGAAGACGACGTGGACCGAGGTCTCCTCGGGCTCCAGGTGGGCGGCGAGGGCGAGGGTCTGGTCGGCGAGGGCCTGGGCGGAGCCGTCCTTGTAGTACGGGCGCATGCTCGCGGAGCGGTCGAGCACGAGGTAGAGCTTGGCTCGGGTGCCGGTGAGGCCGGCGGTGGCGAGGGCGTCCGCGGCGGCCTTGTGGGCGGTGGCGAGGGAGTGGGGCAGGGGGGTGGTGGCGGTTGCCTCCGGCGCGACGGGGGCCGGCGCCTCGGCTTCGCCTTCGGCGACGGTGCCCCCACCCGCACCACCCGTACCACTCTCGTCGTCGACCGCGGGTGGCCCCTGCGGGACGTCCTCGGCGTCGGCGGCTTGCGGCACGGTGGCCGGCTCCCCGTCCGCCGCGGTGGCGTTGTCCGCGTCGGCGGTCGTCTCGTCGGCCTCGGGGGCCGGTGCCGGGGCCTCCGGCGCGACGAGGGCGGGCGCTGCCTCCGGTTCGGGCTTGGCTTCCGGGGTGGGGGTGGTCGCCTCCGGCGCGGCGGGGGCGACCACCGGCTCGGGCTCGGGCTGAGGCTCGGCCTCGGGCTCGGCTTCCGGGGCGGGGGTGGCGGTTGCCTCCGGGGCGGGGGCAGTGGCTTCCGGTGCCGCCTCCGGCTCGGTCCGTGCCGCTTCCGGTTCCGGCGTCGGGTCCACGTCGGTGGTGGGCGTGGCCTCGGCCGTCTCCTGCGAGCCCGGCTCGGCGCCGTGCGGTGCCTGCGGCTCCTCGTTCCGGGGCTCCGCCTCCGGCTCGGTGCCGGCCTTGGCTTCGGTGTCGGCTTCGGCGCCGACCTCGACCCCGGCCGCCGTCTTGGGCTCTGTGCCGGCCTCGGCGTCGCCTTCGATCGCCGCCTCGGCCTCTGCCGTCGTCTTGGGCTCGATGTCGGCGTCGGCCTCGATGTCAGCCTCGACCAGCGCGTTGGA